>CAUSFO010000001.1:0-66811 GCA_963530895.1 uncultured Flavobacteriaceae bacterium
AATCATTATTCGGAACTTTATAACTATGAAAAAAATCTTTGTAATGGTTCTTTTTCTGGCGTTATTTTCTTGTAATAATTCTGCCGAAAAGCCCAAAAACCTCATCAGTAAGGAAAAACTATCAGAAGTTATAGCAGATTTTGCCATCTATGAACAGGCCTATGTGATTCAGCCCAAAATGGACTTGGAAGATGCCAATCTTTTTGTTTTGAAAAAGCATAATATCTCGGCTCGTGATTTTAAGGATAGTTATAATTATTATATCCTTGACTCCAAAAGTCTGAATGAAATATACGATAATGCTAAAAAAATAATTTTGGAGAAAGATCCAAAAATGAATGAATATTTAAAGAAAAATAAATTCGAAAATAAACCTGAACAATAAAATATTGCTCTATGAAAAATTTTTTTGAAGTTGAAAAAAATACCACTGGAAAAGCCCGCGCAGGGAAAATAACCACAGACCACGGAGAAATACAAACTCCTATTTTCATGCCTGTGGGAACGGTAGCAAGCGTAAAAACTGTACATCAGCGCGAACTAAAAGAAGATATAAAAGCCCAAATCATCTTAGGAAACACCTACCATCTGTATCTGCGCCCAGGAATGGAGATTATGCAGAAAGCAGGCGGACTGCATCAGTTCATGAATTGGGACAGACCTATTCTTACCGACAGCGGCGGTTATCAGGTTTTTTCTCTGGCTGCAAGCAGAAAAATGACCGAAGAAGGAGTAAAATTCAAATCCCATATAGATGGAAGCTATCATTTTATCTCTCCTGAAAAATCAATGGAAATCCAGCGACAAATAGGAGCAGATATTTTCATGGCTTTTGATGAATGTACTCCTTACCCATGTGAATACAACCAAGCCAAAGAATCCATGGAGCTTACGCACCGCTGGCTGAAAAGATGTATTGACTGGACCACTGCAAATAAAGAACTCTATGGACATCTGCAGAATTTATTCCCGATTGTTCAAGGTTCTGTCTATCACGACCTTAGAAAAATTTCTGCGGAGGTCATCTCGGAAGCAGGAGCAGCAGGAAACGCCATCGGTGGGCTTTCTGTAGGAGAACCCGAGGAAATAATGTACGAAATTACAGACATCGTTACAGATATTCTCCCAAAAGAAAAACCACGATACCTAATGGGCGTTGGGACGCCTTGGAATATCCTAGAAAGCATCGGGCTGGGAATTGATATGATGGATTGCGTAATGCCGACACGAAACGCCAGAAACGCTATGCTTTTCACTTGGAATGGCGTGATGAACATGAAAAACCAAAAATGGAAAGATGATTTTTCGCCGCTGGATGAATTTGGGACAAGTTTCGTCGATAGAGAATACAGCAAGGCCTATGTAAGACATCTTTTCGTAGCGAAAGAATATTTAGCCAAACAGATTGCTTCCATTCACAACTTGGCATTTTATTTAGATTTGGTAAGAACCGCTAGAGAGCATATTCTTGCTGGAGATTTTTATGAATGGAAAGACCAAATCATACCTCAGCTGAAGCAAAGATTGTAATTTTTAAATTTCAATTAAACAAATTTCCTTTATTTATGCTATTTATTTGTTATTAGGGAGGTCTTTTTTAAACTATAATTAAATAAATTTAGCTGTTTAAAAAAATTTGTTATATTTGCTGACAAATATCATATAATTATGCTGATAGAACATCACATTGAGATTGAACATAATTTTCAGAATATTTTCTGTGAAAAGTCTTTTGAGGAATGTCTTTCAGAGGAGGATTTCCAGAGATACTTAGATGAAAAGAAAGTTATCTCTATTCCAAAAGGCAAGTTAGTTTTCGCTGAAGGTGAGATGCCAAAGGGTGTTTTTTTCATACAAAAAGGCGCGATAAAACTCTATAAAATGGGGTTTAATAAAAAACAGCAGATTCTGCGCTTCGCGAAGGAAGGTGACCTCATTGGTTATCGTTCGTTACTTTCAGAAGAGGAATTTGGTGCTTCAGCAGAAGCGATGTCTCCTGTGCAGGTGACTTTCGTTTCTGGAGAAATTTTTCATAAGCTACTTATGTCTAATCCAAAGTTGTCTTATGCCATGCTTCAGAAAATTTCTTGTGAATTAGGAGAGTATTCTAATACGATCACACTCCTTGCACAGAAAACAGTACGAGAAAGACTGGCTGAGATACTTCTTTTATTAGAACTTAAACTAGGAACTGATCCAGAAGGTTTTATAAAAATTTCTTTAACAAGAGAAGAAATATCTAACCTGATAGGAACCGCTACAGAAAGTGCCATCAGACTTATCTCTGAGTTTAAAACTGACCAGCTGATAGAGGTTGAAGGAAGAAATATAAAAATACTAGACCATAACAGATTGAGAAAACTGGGTCATGTAGATTACAATTAAAATTTTCATAAAATAGGCTAATGCCTATTTTTTTATGTATTTTTGTCTATACATTTAAAAAATAAAAACTATGTCTATACATTCTGAAATAAAAAAGATAACCACAGAAACCATCCGAAAGATGAAACAGGATGGCGAGAAAATATCCATGCTCACAGCTTATGACTTTACAACAGCCAGAATGCTGGATGCTGGCGGGATAGACACTATTTTGGTGGGTGATTCTGCTGCCAATGTAATGGCTGGATATGACACCACCCTGCCTATTACCCTTGACCACATGATTTATCATGCACAAAGTGTGGTGAGAGGAATAAAAAGAGCTTTGGTGGTTGTGGATTTGCCTTTTGGTTCTTACCAATGTAATCCGGACAAAGCCCTAGATTCTGCCATCAGAATCATGAAAGAAACAGGAGCAAGCGCCATCAAACTAGAAGGCGGAAACGAGGTAGCTGACTCTATCAAAAAAATCGTGAATGCAGGAATTCCTGTGATGGGTCACCTTGGACTTACTCCACAGAGTATCAATCAGTTCGGAAGTTATAAACTCAGAGCTAAAGAAGATGCCGAAGCCCAAAAACTAATCGAAGATGCTAAATTATTAGAAAGTTTAGGTTGTTTTTCTTTAGTTTTAGAGAAAATCCCTAGCCAGTTAGCTAAACAAGTTACAGATAGCATTTCCATTCCTACTATCGGTATCGGAGCGGGTGTTCACTGCGATGGGCAGGTATTGGTTTATCAAGATATGGTGGGAATGAATGAAGGTTTCAAACCTAAATTTTTAAGAAAATATCTTGACCTTTATTCCGAAATCACCTCGGCTGTGGGACAATTTGTAAAAGATGTGAAAGAACAAAACTTCCCTAATGAAAATGAAAGCTACTAAATCCATATTAAAAAGCAAATGGAGTCTGTTCCTTGCTTTTTTATTCAGCTCCTCACTTGCCCATGCTCAGAACACTTCATATACGATGATTAGTGCGGGATACGCTTACCAAAATCAAAGTTTTGGAGAAATAGGCGGGAAACTATTCATTGCCCAAAAGGACACTGATAATGTAGCATTTCGTGTCGGAGCATCTGCTCTGATGGGAGCGACAAATGGTAAATTTGCGATAATGCCAAAAGTCCAAGGAGATATTTTATTCAATCCTAGAAAAGAGGTCTATGTCGCTCATGCCTATTACTACATGGCTGGTGTGGAGGCTACTACTAAGTATTTTGCGCCTTATTTGGGGATAAGTTTACTCGGTTTATTTGATATTACTGGCGGATATGCTTTTTCTTATCCGAACCAAACACTTCATGGAAAAGAATTAAAGGGATTTCGTTTAGGAGTTACTTTTAATATCCCAACAGAGCCTTTCAAGAACTCAAACAGCAAATCTAAAGGTTAATTTTCTAGTAAAAAATTTGCTTTTCTAGTGTATTTTTATTTACTTTGTAATATAGTTTATTAAAAATTCTAAAATACATGAGGTAAAATTCTACATTTTCAATAATTGATATAATGGGAGAGGATTTGTCTTCTCTGTAAAAAATGTAGCGTTATGAAAATATCTGACAGTTGCCTCATATCACAATATCAAAAAGGTGATGAACAGGCTTTAGAAAAGTTAATTCAGAAACACCAGCAGGACTTATTTTCTTTCATTTTTTATAAAGTGAAAGATGAGGATCTAGCCAATGATTTTTTCCAAGATACTTTTATAAAAATCATTATCAAACTAAAAGAAGGGAAATACACAGAGGAAGACAAATTCATCCTCTGGGCTAAAAGAATCGCTTCTAATCTTATCATAGACCATTTCCGTGCAAAATCTAGACATATCACTGTGTCTGAGACATCCTACATGGATGATGAATTTTCTATTTTTGACACCATTAAGGAAACGGATTTCAATGTTGAGGAACAGCTGATCCTCAGCCAGATTCATGAGGATTTAAAAAATATCATCGTATTTCTTCCTGAAAACCAGCAGGAAATCATCAAAATGCGTTTCTATGATGAACTGACATTCAAAGAGATAGCAGAACTGACAAATACAAGCATCAATACTACTCTCGGCAGAATGCGCTACGCCCTGATGAACATTAGAAAAATAATTACAGAAAATAAAATTGTTTTAACATCATAATAATTAACAGTTTTTTTTCGTTCGAGAAATAAAAGTAAATATCTCACCTATGAAAAAAAACTACAATTTTGCTAAAATTGTACTTATGCCCAAAAAGAAAACTATCGATTTTATTCTAAATTTTTCTAAAAGCATCAGTGCAATTAGTTTAAACAAGATGGATTTTATTGCCTTCAAAAATTAACAAAAAACTCCTTTTAAAAGGAGTTTTTATTTTTTATTCTCTTCTAAAAGAGGTTCTATGTATTGTCTGTCATTGCTGAGGCGCGGGACTTTATTCTGTCCGCCCAGCTTCCCGCGAGATGCCATCCAGTCATAGAAAAGATTAGTTCTCGCTTTATGGATAATCGGCGGTTTCAGGGTCATGTTATTGTATCTTTTTGCCTCATAATCAGAGTTTAAGGATTTCAGCGTTTCATCAAAAATTTCAGAAAAACGCCCAAAATCATTCGGCTCTGTGGAAAACTCTATCATCCATTCGTGGCTGCCAGATTCGCCATCTTTCATATAGACTGGCGCACCTGTGTAATCCGTGATTTTCGCATTGGTTTCTTGGCAAGCCTTAGAGAGGGCTGTTTCCACATTGTCTATCATCAGTTCTTCGCCAAATGCATTGATATAATGTTTTGTTCTTCCCGAAATTTTAAACCTAAACGGCTTCAAATCTGTGAATCTTATCGTGTCGCCTATCAGATAGCGCCAAAGCCCTCCATTAGTAGTGATAACGACTGCGTAATTTTTCCCTAATTCTACATTTTCCAGCGAAATAGCTTTTGCACTTTCTGTCCCAAAAGTATCCATCGGGATAAATTCATAGAAAATTCCATAATCCAGCATGAGGAGCATTTCATCGCTGCCAAATCGGTCTTGAATTCCGAAAAATCCTTCCGAGGCATTATAAATTTCATAATAACGGATATCCTTGCCTATCAACTGTTTATATTGCTCTCTATACGGCACAAAACTAATTCCGCCATGGAAAAACACTTCCAGATTTGGCCAAACTTCAGAAATAGATTTCTTCCCTGTATCTTTCAGAACCCTTTGCAGAAGCACCATCATCCAGCTGGGAACTCCTGTGAGGCTTCCTACATCTTTATTTTTTACTTCTGAAACTATGGCTTTTAGTTTGGTTTCCCATTCGGACATGAGGGAAACTTCTCTGCTCGGCGTGGTGGTTCTCTCTACCCAAAAAGGCAGATTTTCTATCAAAATCGCTGATAAATCGCCGAATTTTGTTCCAAAACTTTCATAAAGCTCGGCACTTCCGCCTAATCTTAAATTTTTAAATTTAAATAAATTACTGTCTCTGTGATTGTTAATATAAATCGCCAAAAGGTCTTTCCCTGCCTTATAGTGGCAGTTTTGGAGGCTTTCATCCGAAATTGGGATGAATTTGCTCTTCGCATTGGTCGTTCCAGATGATTTCGCGAAATGTTTTATTTTCCCAGGCCAAAAAACATCAGGATTTCCCTGCCTTGCTTTCTCTATAAAAGGTTCAAAATCCTCGTATGACACGATAGGAACCTGCTTATTGAAATCCTCATAAGACCTAATTTCTTCAAAGTGATGAAGTTTTCCATATTCCGTATTTTTCGCTTGGGAAAGCAGAGAAAACAAAACTCTCTGCTGAGTCTCGATAGGATGCTCGATAAACTGGTTGATTCCTTCCATTCTTCTGAGAATGAAAAGATTGAATATTTTATTTAAAATAGAATTAAATGCCATAGTGACAAAGGTAAGAATATTTTAAAATTTCTGCCCTATTTATCCGTTTCTTTATATCCCACATCTACAAGATAGAGCCCGTGTGCGGGAGCAGAGGCGCCTGCTTTATTGCGGTATTTGGCTTGGATGATGTCATGCAGATCCTCTGGTTTTATTTTTCCTAAACCTACTTCCACCAATGTTCCCACGATAGCCCTGACCATATTTCTTAAAAAACGATTAGCCGAAATCGTAAAAACAAGGCTGCTGCCTTTTTGGTTCCATTGGGCGTAATAAATTTTACAATTATTCGTTTTTACATCCGTATGTAATTTAGAAAAACTGGTAAAATCTTCGTATTCAAAGAGGATTTTACAGGCTTCGTTCATTTTTTCTACATCTAATTTTTGTCTCCACATCTGCCATGAAAAAGCCTCTGTGAAAGGGTCTTTTTCTAATGAAATATGATATTCATAAGTTCTATAAACAGCGCTAAATCTCGCGTGCATCTCTTCCTCAACCTGAAAAATTCTCTTAATAGCAATGCTTGGCGGAAGAAAAGCATTCAGTCTCTTTACTAAATCCTCGCTGATAGGCTGCTGCGTATCAAAGTGGGCAAATATCTTTCGTGCATGTACGCCCGTATCGGTGCGACCTGCGCCTATGGTTTTTATATCTTCTCTCAGCAGGGTAGAGAGGGCTTTTTCCAAGACTTCCTGCACGGATATTTGTTTCGGCTGTATCTGATAGCCAAAAAAATGAGCTCCGTTGTAGGAAAATTCTATAAAATACCGCATAATTTGCAATTTAAGACTGCAAAAATCGTAAATTTCTATTACATTTGCCTTGTTTTGGTGGTCATTTAGCAATGAAAAAAATATTACTTCTCTCGGACACGCATTCTTATATGGATAATCGCATTTTGGAATACGCCTCACAGGCGGATGAGATCTGGCATGCGGGAGATTTTGGAAATCAGGAAGTAATAGACAGCCTCAGCGCCGTAAAGCCTCTGAAAGGTGTCTTTGGGAATATAGATGATGCAGGAATACGGAAACAATTTCCTGAAATACTGAGATTTACCTGCGAGGAAGTGGAAGTTATGATAACGCACATCGGCGGCTATCCAAAAAAATACGCTCCCAGCATCAAAGCGGAACTACTCCAGCGCCCGCCAAAACTCTTTATCTCTGGGCATTCTCATATTTTGAAAGTTATGTTTGACCAAGATTTGGGACTACTGCACCTCAACCCTGGCGCGTGTGGAAATGTGGGCTGGCACAAGGTGAGAACGATGATGAGATTCGTGATAGATGGGCAGGAGATAAAAGATTTGGAAGTAATAGAACTCGGCACAAGATAAAAATATGAAAATAGGCGATAAAGTTTCGGTAATTGATGAGGATTTGGAGGGAACTCTGGTCTCAGTAAAGGATAAAACGGCGGTTTTTGAGGATTCGCATGGTTTTCGGCACGAATATCCTTTGGCTCAGCTTGTTTTGCGCGGAAACTTGATTTATGATGAGGTTCCTTTGACCAAAAAAGAAGAAACGAAAAAGAATATTTCCCAAAAGCACCAAAAAAACGCGATGAAAATAGACCTTCACTTTGATCAATTAGTGAAAAACCCTCATGAATATGACTCTTGGGAACGGCTTTTCATCCAAAAAGAGCGACTAATAGAGGTTTTGGATTTCTGCAAAGCGAATAAAATAAAACGGCTGGAAATCATCCACGGACTGGGCGAAGGCGTTCTGCAAGAGCTGGTCTATGATGTGCTGCGAAGTTACACAGGGATAGAATTTGAAGAAAATGAATTTTTCAAACATCAGTCTGCTTCGGTGGAGGTGGTATTTTTTTAAACAAGGAGAAGTTTCGGTTGTTTTAGGGTTGTTATTGTTTCATTTTGCCATTTTAAAAGCTGATAAATACCGCTATCATAATCATTTTTTATAATATACTCTTTTATTAGTTCAGCTTTTTGAATATCTTTTTTGAACCACTCTGCATTTTCATGCTTTTTTAACGCTGTTATTTTTTCTATATATTGTAATGCTTCAGAATATTTCCCAAGTATAAAATATGTATATGCTAAATATTCATCTCTTCCTGTTTCATGTCCATAGTAAGAATTATTTAATATATAGGGTATAATATCCTCAAAAGAGTTTAGAAAGTTGTATTTTTTGAAATTCTGTAAAGATAAATTTATGTCATTTATTTCTTCTTTTTTCCAATGATTTCCTATTCTCTCGCCTAAACTGAAATTATATGTTGAAAACGGAACATATAAACACTGGACAAAGTATTGTATGAAAAAAGCGTCTTTATCTACTGATGAATCTAAATAAAAACCTATTAAAACAGATGCTCCAGACTTATCTTTTATTATGTAGTAAGCCAATCTTCCGTTTTTAATAAACTTATCTGCGAATTTTATTTCTTTTATTATTTTGTTCAATTCTGTAGTTTTCATGGCTTTTAGGATTATACAAAATTAGAATTTATTTTTCACAAATAGACACAATGCAGCAGATTGTATTGTTTTCAACAGGAAAGAATATAAGGTTTCCTTTTGTATTTTCCTTTAAAAAATTATTTTCTTCATAAACAGCAGAATTTATTTTAAATAATTCGTTGCTATCTTTCACAAAATATTTCTTCACATAAGGAGGATACCAGTCTCTACAATATTCTTTTTTCACTATTAAAGGAAAGTTATGCTTCTTATCAGCAGATTTGAAAATTGCTTTATAATCTTGGTTTGAAAATTTTATTACTGCATATATTTCAATAATTTGGCTGCAATCTTGGCTGAGTTCTCCAAGTTTCGTTTTGGATATTTCATATTCTGCTTTTTGAATGGCAACAGGAAGATTTATATATTTTTCAAGCTCTTTTGTGTCCGTATATATGTTATTTTCGGTTTTATTTGGCTTAATACAAGACATACATATAAAAAAACAATAGTATTTTTCTCATTTTTCAGATTATTTCACTTATTTTATTCAACCTTACAAAGATATTTCTTAAAAACAATCTTTTCACAAAATTTTCTCTTATTTTTGTGGAATGCAAATAGTTATTATCGGTTCTGGGAATGTTGCCTATCATCTGGCGAAAGCTTTTACGGAAAACCAAATTCCTGTAAAACAACTTTTCGGCAGGAATGAGGCAAGTTTGGAGAAAATATCCTCCGAGCTTGGGATTTCGTATTCTACGGAGCGTTTAGAACCTGCGGATTTATACATCATCGCGGTAAAAGATGATGCCATCGGTGAAGTTTCCAAAATCATCACGGACAAAAACTGCCTCGTAGCCCACACTTCTGGCTCTACCCGAATGGAAATTCTGACTGGAGAATACCGAAAGGCGAGTTTCTATCCTTTGCAGACTTTTTCAAAGGAGAAAAAACTGGACTATTCTAAAATTCCTTTTTTCATCGATGCTGAAAATGAAAACGACAAGGAAATTTTGATGAATTTAGCCAAAAAAATTTCCAAAAAAGCCATGCTCGTAGATGATGAAAAAAGAAAATACATCCATCTCACTGCCGTTTTTTCTTGTAATTTTGTCAATCATCTTTTTGCCAGAGCAAAAGAAATTTCTGACAGCCAAGGCATTCCTTTTGAGTTTTTTCTTCCACTGATAGAAGAAACCGTTGATAAAATCCATTTCATCAACCCAAAAGATGCCCAAACAGCGCCTGCCAGAAGGAACGACCAAAAAATATTGCAAATGCACGAAACTCTCTTAGAAAACGATGAACAGAGAGAAATTTATAAAATAATGAACCAATCGATAAAAAAAATGTATGAGTTATAAATCAAAATTAAAAGATATAAAAGCCTTCGTATTTGATGTAGATGGCGTTTTCACGGACGGAAGCATCGTTCTGATGCCAGATGGAAGCATGAGCCGCACGATGAATGTCTTGGACGGCTATGCTGTGACAAAAGCCATAAAAGCAGGCTATAGAATCGCTTGTATCACAGGAGGAAGCGACCCAATGGTGAAACACAGGCTCAATTATTTAGGGATAACGGATTATTACCCAAAATCCAACTACAAACTTCAGAATTTTGAAGATTTTAAAGACAAATATGGTTTAAAAAACGATGATGTTTTGTCAATGGGAGATGATATCCCTGATTATGATATGCTTAGGCTGTCAGCTATCGGTGCTTGCCCGATCAATGCTGTTCCAGAAATTAAGAAAATTGCCGATTATATTTCGCCTATCCACGGCGGAAAAGGCTGTGTGCGAGATGTGATAGAACAAGTGATGAAAGTGCAGGGAAAATGGACAGAGGAGGATGATACCGCTTCTGTATAAATCAAAAAAATATGAAATTATACTTAGGTTCGCAGTCGCCGCGCCGCAGGGAATTACTCGGTTCTTTGGGATTTGATTTTGAAGTTGTTGATATAAAATGCTATGAGATTTATCCCGAAAATCTCCCTGCAAGTGATGTTGCTGCTTTTCTTTCGGAGCTGAAAGCCAAGGCTTTCCGAAGTTTGGAGAAATCTGAAATTCTTCTGACTGCTGATACCGTGGTAGTTTTTGAAAATAAAATTTTAGGAAAACCAAAATCCAGCGAGGAAGCCAAAGAAATGCTCAAAACACTTTCTGGAAAAACGCACCAAGTATACACTGCCGTAAGCATCAAAACTCATGATAAAATCCTGACGCAAACCAATGTAGCGGATGTAAGTTTTTTGGATATTTCAGCGAAGGAGATAGATTTTTATGTTGATAAATTCCAGCCGATGGACAAAGCAGGAAGCTACGGAATACAGGAATGGCTGGGAATGGCAAAAATTGATAAAATAAATGGGAGTTTCTACACCATCATGGGACTTCCTACGGCGGTGGTGTATTCCTTATTAAAAAAGGCTGAAACTGAATAATTATACAATAAAACACGAAATAATAGAGTTTAAAATAAACGATGAAAAAAAACATATTCTTATTGTCCGTTTTTGTCTTGGCTGTGGGCTGTTCCACAAGAAAGAACAAGTTTGTCAATAGAGCTTATCATAATTTTACAGCTTATTATAATACTCTTTTCCATGGAAAAGAAGCCCTGAAAGCCGAACTAAAATCGCAGAAGGAAAGTCACAGAGACAATTTCCAAGAAGGATACTTAGAGGTTTTTAGCCAAAATTCTTTGATTCCTGCCAGTGAAGAAGAAGACCTTGACGCTAATTTCTTTGGGGATGTTATCTCTTCTCCCATCCAAAAAAATAACATTGGTAATTTCCAAAAAGCAGAAGAAAAAGCCCTAAAAGCGATAGAAAAACACTCTATGGTTTTCGGGGGACAGCAGAAGAATAAAGAGATTTTTAATGCTTATCTTCTCCTGATAGAATCTCGCATCTATCAAGGGAAATTAAGCTCTGCCTTAGAGGCTATCAGCCAAGTTTATCAGACTATGCCAAAGGACAAAAGGCTTCCTTTGGTGAAGATATACGAAGGGCTGATTTACTCCAAGATGAAAAACAACATCCGTGCGGAAGAAATTTTCTATGATTTAGATAAAAACTATACTCTTACCAAACAGCAAAAAGCAGTTCTGAGCGTTTATCAAGCTGAAAACCTGCTATATAGCAACAGAAAAGAAGAAGCCATAGACCATTTAGAAAAGGCTTTTGTCCTTAATAAATCCCGACAAACGAAAAGCAGAATCGCCTATCTTCGAGGGCAGATTTTGGCGGAATTGGGAAATATGGAAGAAGCCCGAGAAAGCTTCGTAACGGCGTATAAATATTCTAATGATTTTGAATTAGAAGTAAAATCACAAATAGAAATCGCCAAGACTTTTAACAATGACAAAGACTATGAAGAGGCTAAAAAATATTTGGAAAACATAAGCAAAAAAGGAACTTATGCTTCCAGAAAAAATGAATTTTACTACGCTCTAGGGCTGTTGGCAGCCAAAACAGGAAAAGAAAGCGAAGCCAATGAGTTTTTCCAAAAATCCATCAGAGAACAGATATCCGACCCGCATATCCGTGGGATGGCCTATTACGAAATCGGAAAATCACATTTCAAAAAAAGCGATTATATAAAGGCTGGAGCTTACTATGACAGTGCTGTGAGTGTCATAGAACATGCTCCTACAAAGGATAAAATAAAAGAACTCTCCACCAACATCAAGAACATTTCTAAAAACTACTACCTCATCAAGAAAAATGACAGTATTTTGGCTCTTACCAAAATGTCTGAAAATGAGCTGAATGACTTTTTTCAGAAACACATCAATGAGCTGAAAGAAAAAGAAGAAAAAATAGAGCTGGCAAAGAGAAAGGAAAAGAAAAATAAGGAATTTGAAAACTATTTTTCTTATGACAGCAGCTCTGATTTCAAAGGATTTGAAGATAATTTCACCAGCCAAAAGGGAAATAAATTTTATTTTGCTAACGAAATTACTGTAGCCAAAGGAAGTAATGAATTTAGGAAAATATGGCAAAACAGAACGCTGAGCGACAACTGGAGATATGGCGAGGATAATAAGCCGAGCGGTTCTTTGGATGATTTAGAAAATGAGGCTCTGGGCAGAACTCCTGCTGATGCTAGGAGATTCGAAATTGCTTTCTATACTGAAAAAATCCCAAAAGAGAAAAAAGCGATTTTAGCGCTGAAAAAAGAACGAGACAGTGCTAGTCTGGAACTGGGCAGAATGTATGAAACCTATTTCCAGAACACACCACTCGCTACCAAAACATTATATGATTTGGTGGACAATCAGCCTGAAAAAGAGGTAAAACTACAGGCTCTATACCTCATCTTCTCCATGAATCATGAGAACACTCCTAATCAGGCAGAAAGAGCCAAAAATATCATCATTCAGGAATTTCCAGATACACCTTATGCTATTTTCGTGAAAAATCCTAGAAATACCAATTTCACAGAATCCGAAGAAGAGGTGAAAAAAGTCTATCAAAAGGCCTATGTTCTGTATAATGAAGAAAAATACAAAGAAGCACAGAACATTGTAAATCAAGCCGTTGAGAAATATCCGAAAGATGCTCTCATTCCTAAATTTGAGCTGCTAAATGCATTCATCATCGGAAGAAGCGAGAGCAAGGAAAAAATGATTTCTTCTCTACAGCAGATTGTCCTAAACTATGAAAGAACCAATGAAGGGAAAAAGGCCAAAGAGATTTTAGATTTCTTAGTTCCATCTAAGAAAAAAGAGGTCGATGAAATGAAAAACAAGGAAACAGAAAACAAAGAACAAAATCCTGAACCTGAAACCACTGAAAACGAAACGGATATCATCTCTATAAATGAATCTGAAACTTCAGCTAAAATAGAGGAAATACCGCAAGAAAAACCAAAAGAAACTCCAAAAGAGGAACAAAAGAAACAAAAACCTACAAAACTAGAACGACCAGTCCAAAGCTGGGAAAAACAGTATTTAGATTAATAAAAAACCAGCATCAAATGTTTCTCTGATGCTGGTTTTTTATTTTACATTAAAATTTATGTTATAAGAAAATTACTTTTTCTTCACTCCGTGAAAATCTTTCAAGTAAAACGGCTCGAAATAGACAATATCTTCAAAGTCTTTTTGCTTGTATTTTTCTACGGCTTTTTTTATCAAGTATTTCGCTGATGGATAGATATTTTCATTGTATTCAGCCTGTGAAAGTTTTAGTGTCTGCTGTGCTTTCAGAGAGCCATCTCCTACGAAAAGTATTTTTTTGCCCTCATATTCTTGGAAAGATTCTTCATCCAAAATCTTCGCGTTTGTCTCTACCAGCATCTGCCCTGATTTCCCATCAAAAACAGCCGTATAGACCTCCATTCTACGGGCATCTATGAGTGGAATTACCAAATCATAATCGCCCAAAAAAGGCTCTACCATAGTTTCCAGAGAATTTACCGTTACCAAAGGAATACCAAGCCCAAAACAAAAGCCCTTCGCCGAGGCCGCTCCTATCCGAAGTCCTGTATAAGACCCTGGCCCTTTTCCTAGCGAAACTGCATCCAAATCCTTCAACTTTATTTCGGCTCCTTCCAGAGCCCATTCTATATAAGTGTGGAGATTTTCGGATTGTTTATAATCCTGCGATACTTTCTCACAAAGACAAAGCAGTTTTTCATTGGACGAAATGGCAATAGAGCAGTTTTTAGACGAAGTCTCTATGTGTAGAATTTTCATTCAGCAAAATTAATTTTTTTATTTAAAATCCTCAAATATCTATGATTTCAAAAGCATTTTTTATATGCTTGATTTGGAATTGATTTTCTTCATTCGGAAGAATGGCGATTATATCAAACCTTGCTTCCTTGTCTATTTCATTTTCTTCCAAAAAATGGCTCGCAGCGGAGATGAGCAGCCTGATTTTCTTCTTATTCACCGCCTCTTCTGGACTCAGGAAAGTATCTGTGCTTCTGGCCTTTACTTCTATTATAACTATCTGATTTTCAGTCTCTGCGATGATATCTATTTCAGCTTTTAGATAGCGGTAGTTTTTGACTAAAATTTTATAGCCTTTCTTTTCCAAAAACTCTACGGCTAGATTTTCGGATTCCTTTCCAAAGTCGTTATGCTCAGCCATTGATGGAATTATAAGAATTCTACTTTTGCTTCCGTTTCGGAAATGTTCAGTTTTATTTCAGATCCTAAAATCAGCGGCACATTATCAAAAATATGCCCATTAGGAAAAGCGAACAGCTTTGGGAAAGAATATTTCTTGAGCCTTTCGGCGATGATTTCATAAGCCATAGCATCACAACTATACTCATAATCAGGGTTTTCTGCCTCGTTTCCCATGTTAATCATCCCTCCAATGATGATACCCTTTATTTTCCTAAAAACACCAGCCAAATCGAGAGAAATGAGCATTCTGTCCAGCGAATAAAAATTCTCGCCGATGTCTTCTATAAACAAAATTTTGTCCCTGAAATCCACTGAATACGAGCTTCCCAAAAGAGCATAGACCAGCGCCAGATTTCCGCCGACCAAAACACCCTCCACACTTCCGTGGTTATTCTGCGGATGTGGAGCGACCTGATATTTAGGCTTTTTCCCGCTGAAAATATTGAAAATCTCTTCGTAACTTTCCGCTGAAACTCCAAAAGATGAGGTCTTCAGGGTTTGTCCGTGGATACTCGCAAAGCCCTTTTTCAAGAGGAAACTTTGGATAACGGTATTATCCGAATAGCCGATATACCATTTGGGATTTTCTTTGAAATGATTGAGTTTTAGATGTCCCAAAAGATGCTGACAGCCATAGCCACCGCGCGTAGCCCAGATGGCAGAGACCTCATCACTGTTCAACGCCCAGTTCAGGTCAGCAATTCGCTGTTTTTCCGTTCCAGAATAGCTGTACCCAAAGGAAAATCTGCCCAAGCAATGAGGGCTGAGAACAGGCTCATAGCCTTTGGATTTGATTAGTTCCAGCGTGGATAAAATCTGCCCTTCTTCTACCGAACCAGCAGGAGAAACGACTGCTATTTTATCACCTTTTTTAAGGGTTTTTGGGAATATGACCGCCATAAGTGTCTGTTATTGAATATCTTTTTATTTTATTTCTTCGAGTTTGATGCCTTTTTCTTCTAATCTTTTGTCCAGTTGGTTAAAGGATTTAAAACTTTGAAGGAAAATAAACACGCTCAGAATCAGCAGAATAAAGCCTACGCCTTTTCGGATTTTATTGGCCACCTGTTGATTGAGTTTATTGTGAAATTGTTTCGCCAAGTAGATTTTTGCCAAGTCTATCAAAAGATATGTCCCGATAACCAAGCCGATATAAAGCAAAAATCTGCCCGTGTCAGGATAGTTTTTTCTAATGAAAATGACGGTTACCAGCCAAAAAAGCACCACGCCAATGTTCAGAATATTGAGCAGGAAACCATTGAGAAAAGTTTTCAGATAGTTTTGGTTGATGAGTCTTTCCTCGCCTGCGATGTGCATTCTGGTTTTGGAAACAATCATATAAATCCCATAAACAAAGATAATAAGCGCCGAAATCCTATAAAAACTCGGGTATTGGTCTATGATATGGATAATGTCCTGACTGCTGAAATACGCCGCCACAATGCACACTATATCCGCAAAAACCACGCCCAAATCCAGCGCCAATGCATGCCGAGGTCCTCGCGAAAGGCTGGTCTCCACCAAAAGGAAAAAAACAGGCCCGATGAATACCAAACTAAGCATAAAACCCAAACCGACAGCAGAAAAAATAAGCTCTATCATAGGATGCTAATTCTTAATTGAAACTCCAAAAATACGGAATTTATTTTTAGATGAAAATCATTATATTTGTCCAAATAATTTTAAATTCAATATAAAATGAAAAAACTTTTATTTTCGGCTCTTATGGGAGCAATGATGATTTCGTGTAACAGGGATAATGATAATGTAAATCCTGCACCTGCAATTGATGACACAAGTATTCTTCCAACCAAATTCACCTATTTTAGATTTGGTGATGATGAGGAAGTGATTACTTTTAGTTATGATGGAAACAAGTTGGTAAAACTTACCCAAAATAACAAAGATGTAATTTAACTTATACAGGAGATTTAATTACTTCTGTAAGGTCTGATGATAAATACCTTGAGTTTAGTTATGATGCTAATGGGAATCTTATGCATGAATACGAAGAACTTTATAACCAAGGTGTTAAAACTAATGAAAAAAGTACAACATATATCGTCAATGGCTCTACTATAACAGCAGAACAAACATCTGAAAATTATGATTCTTCAGGTAGATGGCTAAATTATACAACTGTATCTACAATCACCTACACATTAGATGCAAAGAAAAGACCAATAAAAGAAATAGAAGTTTCTGAAAAGAAAGATGCGATAGGTAATATCGCTCAAAAAGATAATAATATCTCTACTTACGAATATGCTAATCATCATAGTTTTTTAAAAAACATAAAAGGAATGGATAAACTTTACTATTCATCTCTTAAAATTGGATTAAAAAAAATTAGCGGCATGGTATTTCCTTATTCTTATACAAAAGATGAAGCAAATGCAACTATTTATGATGGTTCTGGCAATCCTTCTTTCGATGAAAATTTTGCATATGAGACTAAGGCAGAATATACCTAAACGCTAACAACTATCCTACGAAAATAGTATACAAAACTAAATATTATGACACAGGAGAATTTGAAGATGGCGGTTCTTATTACACTATAGAATACAACAAATAACACAAAAACTCCCTTTTTTAGGGAGTTTTTTTTATTGCTGTTATTCTACTATTTTAAAATCCAATTGTTTCTGGATGAGGTTGGCTTTTACTACTTGTATTTTTATCTCATCACCGAGGCGGTAGGTTTTGCCTGACTTGGTACCTACAATAGAATGCGCCTTCGAATCATGGAAGTAGGAATCATCCATCAGGTCTCTCAGTTTTATCATACCTTCGGCACCGTTTTCAGGTATTTCTACCCAGAAGCCGTAGTCTGCCACACCCGAGATTACCCCCGTGAAATCCTGACCTACTTTGTCCTCCATGAACTTCACCTGCATGTATTTTATAGAATCCCGCTCTGCATTGGCAGCCAGTCTTTCCCTATCGCTGCAGTGTTTGCAGTATTCTTCGTATTCCTCTCTGTTTGGCGATTTTCCACCATCCAGATAATGCTGGAGCAGTCTATGCGCCATGAGGTCTGGATAACGGCGAATAGGCGAAGTAAAGTGCGAATAATATGGGAATGCTAGTCCGTAGTGCCCTATATTCTCGGTAGAATAGACCGCCTTGCTCATACTTCTCATCGCTAGGGTTTCTACCATGTTTTCTTCGCCTTTTCCTGCCACATCTTTTAGGAGTTTGTTCATACTTTCGGCTATTTTTTGAGAATTGGAAATATTCATTTTGTAACCGAGTGTCTGCACGAAATCCCTCAGTGCTTCCAGTTTAGCTGGGTCTGGGTCATCGTGGATACGATAGATAAAGGTATTATGAGTCGGTTCGCCCTTTCTGGAAAGAGATACATACTCGGAAACTTTTCTGTTTGCCAACAGCATAAACTCCTCTATCAGGTGGTTAGAATCTTTACTGATTTTAAAATAAACCCCGATAGGATTATTGTTTTCATCAAGGTTAAATCTCACCTCACTGCGGTCAAAGGCGATAGCTCCTTTCTTTAATCTCTCTTTTCTGAGAATCTTCGCCAAGTGGTCTAATGCCAGTATTTCCTCTGCTAAATCTCCTTTTCCTGTTTCTATACGCTCTTGGGCTTCTTCGTAGGAGAACCTTCTATCGGAATGGATGACCGTACGCCCAAACCACTGCTTCACTATCTCTGCCCTGTCATTCATCTCAAACACCGCCGAAAAAGCGTATCTATCTACATTTGGCTTTAGCGAACAGAGGTCGTTACTAAGAATCTCTGGGAGCATGGGAACTACCCTATCCACGAGATAAACGGAAGTCGCACGGCTGTATGCTTCCTCATCAAGGAGCGTTCCTGGCTGCACATAGTGGGATACATCGGCAATGTGTACGCCTATTTCCCAGTTTCCGTTGTCTAATTTTTTCAGCGATAGTGCATCATCAAAATCCTTGGCATCTTTCGGGTCTATGGTGAAAGTAAGTGTCCCCCGCATGTCTCTCCTTTTTTTCAGCTCTTCGGGAGTGATTTCTCGGCTGATTTTATTCGCGAAATCCTCTACTTCCTCAGGGAAATGGTAGGGAAGTTCATATTCGGCAAGGATAGAATGGATTTCCGTTTCGTGTTCGCCTGGTTTTCCTAATACTTTGATGATTTCCCCTTCTGGGTTTTTGGAATTGATATCCCATTGGAGCATTTTCACGACTACTTTATCCCCATCTTTGGCTCCGTGGATTTTGGATTTAGGAATGAAAATATCGGTATTGATAACCTTTTTATCACAAACCACAAACCCGAAATCCTTATATTTCACATACTCAAATGTCCCCACGAAAGAGTCTTTGGCTCTCTCCAAGACTTCTAATACAGAGCCTTCCAGCTTTCTCCCCTTGAAGTTGTAAGTGATAATTAAGACCTTATCGCCCTGCAAAGCATCTTTTACATTTTTCTGATGGATGAAAATATCCTCGTCCAGTCCCTCCACGCTTACATAGGCATTTCCATTGAGCGCAAAGTCTATCGTCCCTGTCAGCGTTTCTTTTATCTGCAGGTTCACCATATATTTTCCTTTTTCTACTTCTTTTATTTTATCTTGGGCTCTCAGTTTGTGCAGAGTCTGGATGACCAGCTCTCTCTGGCGCGGATTTTTGTAGTCTATGCCGTCTGCTATCTGTTTGTAATTGTATATTTTTGAATTTTTCTTATTCATAAATCGGAGAATGAGTCTTCCGATACTCTCCAATTTGTATTGTTGTTTTTGTGATTTATTTTTTTTCTTCATAAATGTTTTTTCTTAAAAATTTTGTTCTTCAAATATAACATTATTTATGCTTTTTTCACCAAAAATCCCCCTTCATCTTTTTATAAGAAGGGGGATTGAATTACAAAAAACAAAAATCGTTATTTTCCTATGGTTTTATTTTATCCACTCTCAACTGGTGTCTACCTCCTTCAAATTCCGCGGTAAGGAATGCTTTTGCAATTTCCAAAGCTTCTTCATTGCTCACGAATCTTGCTGGAATTGCTACCATATTAGCATCATTGTGCTGTCTTGTCAAAGCTGCAACTTCTGGGTTCCAAGCCAGTCCAGCTCGGATACCGTCATGTTTATTGGCTGCCATCTGCATACCATTTCCTGTTCCACATACTAAAATTCCCAAAACGCAGTCTCCCTTTTCGATAGAAGTAGCGGCTGGATGAGCAAAATCTGGATAATCTACACTTTCTTTGAAAAATGTCCCAAAATCCACCATGTTATAATCTGCTTTTAGTTTTCTTTTTAGAAAATCTTTCATCTCGTGACCTGCGTGGTCAGATGCTATTGCTATGTTTATCATATCTATTCTATTTTTCTTTTTGCAAAAATATTATTTTAGCAAGGTTTAAGACAAATTATTTTTTATGATTTTTGTAATGTTTCAGTCCGCATTCTAAGAATTTCTTGAAATCTTCTTTGTCCATGTATCCAGAAACAGGCGTGTTAATCACCTTATTATCAGGAGTTACCAGAACATAGTGCGGCTGGGAATTGTTCTCAAAATTTATCTGCTGAAACATACTCCATCTATCGCCTATTGTTTTTATCTTCTTCATCTGTCCATTTCCCATGTCTATTTTCATCTGCTGGTCTTGTGGAAGTTCATCTTTATCATCTATATAAAGAGAAGCCAAAACCACCTCGTTCTGAAGAATTGGTAAAATATCTGGCTGTGACCAAACGAATTCCTCCATTTTTCGGCAGTTTTCGCAGCCGTGACCCGTGAAGTCTATCAGGATAGGTTTGTTTTCTTTTTTTGCTAATTCTATCGCTTCGAAATAGTCATGAATAGGGTGTATTCCCAAAATCCCATCCTTTTCATTATGAAAATAGCTCACATTGAGCGGCGGCAAAATTCCACTCAGCATAGAAAGTTTCGGTCTGTCGCTCGGTATCAATCCTTGAACTAAATACACCAAAAAGCCTATTCCAGCCGCTCCAAATAATTTTCTCGTAAGTGAAATTTTTGGTTTTTTATCATCATGTGGAAATCTTATCAATCCAAATAAATACAATACCAAACCAATGGTAAGAACCACCCAAATGGCAATGAACAGCTCTCGTTTTATAAATGCTGTTTTTGCTACCAAATCGGCTTTAGAAAGGAATTTCAGCGCCAATCCCAGTTCTATGAATCCCAGCACTACTTTCAGCGTATTCATCCAGCCTCCTGACTTCGGCAAAGACTGTAATGCCTGTGGAAACAGCGCCAACAATCCGAAAACAATCGCCCAAGCAAAACCAAAACCTGCCAAAGCAAAAGTCAGCAGCATAGGAACATTAGACGACCCCGTAACAGCACTTCCCAGCAATGACCCTAGAATAGGCCCTGTACATGAAAACGAAACAATCACCAAGGTAAGCGCCATGAAGAATATTCCTACGATTCCTCCTGCCTCTTCGGCTTTTGAAGATTTATTGGCTATGGAACTTGGCAACGCTATATCATAATATCCAAAAAAACTTCCCGCAAAGAAAACAAACACGATAAAAAATGCCAAATTAAGCCATACGCTGGTAGATATTTCATTAAAAATATTTCCTGCAACGCCGCTTATTAGGTGAAATGGCAAACTAAGCAAAGTAAAAATCAACAGAATGAAGAAACCATAGAGAACAGCATCTCTTCTGCCCTTCGCTTTGTCTTTTGCTCCTTTGGTAAAAAAAGAAACCGTCAAAGGCACCATAGGGAAAACGCATGGCGTAAGCAAAGCAATAATCCCTCCAATAAATCCTAAAAATAGATAAGTCCAATAGCTCTCATCCGTATTCGCAGTCTGCTCTGTACCACACTGAACAAGAGGATTTTTATAATCAAACCCTTGTATTTTTAGGTTTTTCGTGTCTAATTTTTGGTTTTCAGCCAATGTCTGCGAAGCCTGTGTTTCATCTGTGGATGTATCTTTCGGAGTTTCGGAATTTTCTTTTTTGTCTAAAATTTCTTCGTCCTTTATATCACTTCCCTCTATCTTTATTTGATGCTGAAGCTCAATGGTATTGGGCGCAAGACAAACTCTGTCATCACAGGTTTGATAAGTAATTTCTGCTGAAACATTGGTAGATTTTTTAGCATCTTTTAGTTTGAATTTTTGTTTAAAAGACACTGTATTAGAATAATAGACTATTCTAGCACCAAACGCCTCCGAAAACTCATCTATTTTTTTTCCTACCTCGGTTACCTTTCCTATGGGTTCTATATTTTTCCCTAAAAGTTTCATCTCTGTGGGAATACCGCTGTCTTCAGGAATATCTTTAGAGTAGATATGCCATCCGTTTTCTAATTTTGCTATGAGGATGGCTTCGTATTCATTTTCGCCTAATTTATTGACTTCTAGTTTAAATTTTACTGGGTCTTTTATCTGAGCATAAACTCCTGTTATGATAACACTAAAAAGAACAAGTAAAAGCTTTTTTATGTTTTGCATTTTATATTATTTCTTCTGTTAATATTTTATTCAAGATCTTGTAATTCCACGAGCTTTTTATAAGCTCCATTTTTGTCCATTAGCTCTTTGTGAGTTCCCTGTTCTAGTATCATTCCTCGTTCCATCACTACTATCCAGTCTGCTTTTTGGATTGTAGAAAGACGGTGGGCGATAACCAGTGAGGTTCTGTTCTCCATCATTTTTTCTAATGCTTCCTGCACGAATCTCTCGCTCTCGGTATCCAGTGCGGAAGTTGCCTCATCTAGAATCATAATCGGAGGATTTTTCAGCACGGCGCGGGCGATGGAAACCCTTTGTTTTTGTCCGCCAGAGAGTTTATTCCCATCATCGCCTATATTGGTATCATACCCATCAGAAAGATTGGTGATGAAATCATGGGCGTTGGCGATTTTTGCGGCTGCTTCTACTTCTTCTCTATCCGCATCTGGTTTACCCATGAGAATATTGTTATAAACGCTGTCATTGAACAATACAGACTCCTGAGTAACCATTCCTATCATTTGTCTATAATCCCTTACTTTTAGGTCTTTTATATTATTTCCATCTATCAGGATTTCTCCCTCTGTGGCATCATAAAATCTGGCTAAAAGATTGGCAATCGTGGTTTTTCCACTTCCACTTTGTCCCACCAAAGCAACTGTTTTTCCTCTTGGAATAGTTAAATTAAAGTTCTTCAGGATGGTTCTTTCTTCATTATAATAAAATCCTACATTCTTAAACTCTATGTTGTTTTCTAATGTCTGGATAGAAATAGGATTTTCTTTTTCGTCTATCTTGATATCTGCATCTAGAATCTCTATCACACGCTCCAGCGCCGGCCCTCCCTTTTGTATGGTAGAAATGGAATTTGCTAAACTCTTAGCTGGAGGCAGGATTTGGAAAAACATCGCTAAAAAAACCAAAAACTCCTCAGGCGAAAGACTTTGGTTTTCAATGATTTGTTTCCCTCCATACCATGTGATTATCAGGAAAGTAATAGAACCCAAAAACTCACTCATCGGAGAGGCAAGTTCTCTTTTTTTACCTACGCCTACTGCGGCATTCAGCCACTTATTGATAGAAGTCGTGAAACGATTGTTTAGCAATTTATCTGCATTAAAAATCTTAATAACCTTCGCGGATTTTAGAGTTTCATCTACAATAGAAAAAATATTTCCCATCTCAGTTTGGGCTTCGTGGGCTTGTTTTTTTAGGCTTTTCCCTATCAGTGCTATCAGAGTTCCCATCACTGGCAAAACTAATAAAGTGAAAAATGTAAGCCCTGGACTTAGATAAAACAAAGTAATCAGCGTGCTTATGAGCATAAAAGGAGAATTAACCAGCTCTACTAAACTGCCCAAAATACTTCCTTCCACATCTCCCACATCATTAGACATTCTAGACATCATATCTCCTTTTTTTTGTTCTGTAAAAAACGAAACAGGAAGTGTCAAAATCTTCTGATACATAGAAGTACGAAGGTCTTTGGCTACACCTACACGATAATAAATAAGCATCAAAGAACCTATGTAACGGAAAATATTTCTTGCAAAAAATGCAAATGCCGTGATGACACATAACCACGCCAAAACCGTCAAAGCTCCATGCTCTTTCGCATTTACCTCTACCAAATAGTATGCATAATCCTTCAAATAGGAAAAATAATCTGACATATTCCCGCTATATACAGGCTCTACGGCTGGTTTTTTGTTACTAATAGTTCCAAAAAGCATTCCCAAAACAGGAAGTATAGTTCCCGCAGATGCTATCTGAAAAACGGAATAAAGAATATTAAAAAATAAACTCCCGAAAATATATTTTTTATGAGGGTTGGCAAATGCCAAGATTCTTCTATAAGGATTCATCAAATAAAAATTTCAACTGACCAAATTACAATTTTTTTTCCTATACAAAAAAACCAGCCCAAAAGACTGGTTTTTCACTCAAAATAAATCGTTGCATAGCTATCGGAGTCTGTCTACAGATTTTACAAGCCTCTCATCTCTACGGATATTTTTATTTGCCATAAATAAAAACACAATAGAAATCAGCGGAAATATCGGCTCAATACCTTTCTCAGGAAAATCCATTCCTCCAGGTAAATTTAGTAACCAATAAACCAATAAACCTATCAACAAAGCGTTTATAACAATACTGAAATTATTCAGCAGTATTTGTTTTCTTCTATTTTTGTACATAAAAATACAGATGAATTCCAGCACTCCCAAAAATCCTGCTCCGCCCAAAAACCCTGGAATTTCAACATCTTTTGATGTCAAAAAAAGTCCTCCAGTGGCAAGCACTGCGACAAGGATAAATATAGTCTGTATTCTTTGTAACATGTTGCAAAAGTAAAATAATTTTTTGTATTTATCAAAAATAGTGTAGATTTGCAGCATATTTTTCGATTAGAGGAGCAGTGGAATTCTATCATTTGTTCCTATTTACATCTTAATTTTACATTGATTTTAATTACATTTACTAAATATTTATATGTTTAACATTGAAAGCCTACAGTCAAAATCTACAACAGAATTGACTAAAATTTGTAAAGATTTAGGCATTAAAGTAGCAAGAAACAGCACAGAAAATGATAAGGTTTTCGCTATTCTTGACTTTCAAGCTGCAAATCCCAAAGTAGCAAAAGAATACTATAATGCAACTGAAGAAAAACCCGATAACACGACTGAAAACCAAACTCCAGAGAAAAAAACTACTAAAAGAAAAAGAGTAGAAAAACCTGCAGAAGAAAATATTTTGGACAAAAAAGAAGAAACAGAATCAAAAACCGAAAAACCTGCAAAAGAGGAGAAAAAAACCACTCCAAAAACTAAAAAATCACCTAAAAATAGAAAAGAAAAAGAAGCTAATATTCCTACTTCGGCAGTAGAGGAAAATATTTCGGAAGAGAAAACCAATGAAGGAGAAAAACCTCTAAAAAAGAAAAACAAACAAAAAGAAAACTCAAAACAACCTGAAAACAAAGAACCCGAAAACGAAGAGCAAAATCCTCCTAAAAAGGAATTTAATTTTGACAATATTGTAATCGTAGAGGGTGTTTTAGAGATTCTTCCTGATAACTATGGATTCCTCCGTTCTTCGGATTTCAATTATATTTCTTCTCCAGACGATGTATTTGTCTCTACCAACCAAATCAGAAACTATGGTCTAAAAACTGGTGATACTGTGAAAGGTATCGTCCGACTCCCAAAAGAAGGAGAAAAATATTTTTCGCTCCAAAAAGCATTGGAAATAAATGGCAGAGACCTGCATTTCATAAAAGACAGAGTAGCTTTTGAATATCTTACTCCGCTATTCCCACAAGAGAAATTTAATTTAACTGGAAAAAATTCCACACTTTCTACCAGAATAGTAGATCTATTCGCTCCAATAGGAAAAGGACAAAGAGCAATGATAGTAGCCCAGCCTAAAACAGGGAAAACCATGCTCCTGAAAGACATCGCTAATTCCATCTCGGCAAATCACCCAGAAGCCTATATGATGATTCTTCTGATAGATGAAAGGCCAGAGGAAGTAACTGATATGCAGCGAAGTGTGAATGCAGAAGTAATCGCTTCTACCTTTGATGAAGCAGCAGAAAAACATGTGAAAGTAGCCAATCTGGTTCTGTCAAAAGCCCAAAGAATGGTAGAATGTGGACATGATGTGGTAATTTTACTAGATTCTATCACTCGTCTGGCGAGAGCCTATAATACGGTAACTCCTGCCTCTGGGAAAATCCTCTCTGGTGGAGTGGATGCCAATTCACTTCACAAACCAAAAAGATTTTTCGGAGCGGCTAGGAAAATAGAAGGCGGCGGTTCTTTGACCATCATCGCTACAGCTCTGATAGATACAGGTTCTAAAATGGATGAGGTGATTTTTGAAGAATTCAAAGGAACAGGAAATATGGAACTCCAGCTGGATAGAAAAATCGCCAATAAAAGGGTTTTCCCTGCAGTGGATTTGGTGGCTTCCAGCACGAGAAGGGACAACCTGCTGCATGATGAAACCACTCAGCAGAGAATGTGGATTCTGAGAAAATATCTTTCTGATATGAATCCCGTAGAAGCTATGGAATTTGTAGAAAAACAAATGAAAGCAACTCTGAACAACGAAGAATTCCTAATGTCTATGAACAAATAAAAAAAACCTCGGAAATTCCGAGGTTTTTCGTTTTAGGAGTTTTATTTTGTTGAGATTTTATCTATCCATTCGAAAAGTTCTTCCAAATCATAGTCGCCTCTGTGTACTATGTCCCAAGGCATAGCAAAATCTACAGCTTTTTTATGATTTCTAAGAGTAGTCGCTAGAATTGTAGAAATCGCAAGGGAAGTATCCGCATCTTTGGCGCCGTGTCTTATTCTCCAGTTTTGAGTGGAGGTGTTTTTAATGAAATTCATCGGATTCATCATTTTTACGATATCCGCATCCGCCATTTGGGCTTTTGTATATTCATATGTTCTGGCTCCACCTTCGACAGGATATTCCGTTATGAAAAACTTGGCTGTATTATTATCAAAAGAAAATTTTGTAAAGTGTTTATTATCAACCGTTAAATCTCCAAACAAATTGTTTTCTCCAGCAGATAAATCCAAGGCATCAAACGCAGGAGCGGATTTACTTCTAGAAAGATATTCTTTGGAATAAGTTTTAAAATCCAGCCCTACTACTTTTTTATTTTTAAACTCAAGCCAAGAATATTTACTCAAATCATTTCCTTCCGAGATGGCTTTATTAGCTGAATTTATCACAAATTTTTTCACATATTCTTTGAATGTTCCTTCTCCTTTATCATTGAGCGTCAATGTTTTTCCGTTTTCATCTTTTAGTTTTAAGGAATTCACATATTTAGGAAACATGGAAGCTAATTTGGGCTGAACAGCGATTTGTTCCTCAGTCAAGGTTTCTGTGAATATCTCAATATAACCAGGATGGACAAGATTTATTACCTTATAATCCTTCACATGTCCATACTGCCATTCGTAGGCTGCATCAGCATTGTCAAGATTGGTAATTGGGCAATACGCAGAGACCGCAAAAATATCATCTCTCGCAGCAGCAGCGCCTAATTCATTCAAGTAAGAATGATAAATTTTCTGATTTCCACTCGCTCCCAAAAGCGCAGAAAGGGCTCCGCCTGCGCTTGTCCCATTAGAAATGATTTTTTCGGCATTACCCGGCATTATTTTATCATTAAATCTAAGATACCTCACCGCCGCCTTCAAATCTACTATCGCAGCAGGAGCTTTGCCAATGTATTGTGCTTTATCATTAGTAAGTTTACGCCCTCTTACTCCTGGAGATGCCACTACGTAGCCTTTGGACAGGGCGACAAGGATAGCATTGTCCTTGCCTGTTCTTCGGTCTTTTATTGGCTCTCCTGCTTGTGAGGACATATATCTACCTACATCATTTGGGAGGAAAATAGGCGCTGTATCAGCATTATACTTTCTGATGTTTTTCCCTTCATAGTATTCCACAGGGATATAAATGTTCATACTCTGATATCGTACATCCACAGGATGGCTGACATAGACTACATCTTCGTAAGCCCTGAAAGAAATTTCTTTTCCTGCGACCTGAGCCGTTTTTACAGTGTATTTTTCTGAATCAAAATTCAGAGAATACTCTTTGGACTGGGCGTGCATCATAGAAGCCGCCACTACCATAATTCCTATTGCTGTTTTTTTCATTTGACTAATTGTTTATACGAATAAAATTAAATAAAATTCTACTTAAAATATATCTCAAAGTTAATGCATATATTTCAATCATTGATAAAATCTCTTGGGAAAATTGATTATAATATTTGATTTTTATTTACTTTTGGCGGAATTTTTAAATAGAATATATTATGTCATTTAACTTACCTAAACTAGATTATGCATACGATGCACTAGAACCTACAATAGATGCCCAAACTATGGAAATCCACCATACGAAGCATCATCAGGCGTATATAGATAATCTTAATAAAGCCATAGAGGGAACCAACCTAGAAGGGAAAAGCATAGAAGAAATCTGCAAGGTGGCAGATGCACCCGCGCTGAGAAACAATGGAGGAGGACACTATAACCACTCTCTTTTCTGGGAAATTCTAACTCCCAACGGCGCAAAAGAACCTGTGGGAAATGTGAAAAAAGCAATAGAAAACTATGGAGGTTTCGAGAAATTCAAAACTGATTTTTCAGAGGCTGCTAAGACAAGATTCGGTTCTGGATGGGCTTGGCTGTGTAAGAAAGAAAACGGCGAAGTAGAAATCTGCTCCACTCCGAATCAGGACAACCCGCTGATGCCGAATGCTGGCTGCTCTGGAACGCCTATTCTAGGGATAGATGTCTGGGAACATGCATATTATCTAAATTACCAAAACAGAAGACCAGACTACATCAGTGCATTTTTTGAAGTTATTAACTGGGACAAAGTAGAGGAACTTTACAACAAATAAAAAAGTAAAAATTGGGATGAATTTTATATGAATTTGTTCCATTTTTTTTATTAAATTTAAACAAAAATTTATTGTAATGAAAAATAAGATTTATTTTTGGATGATAGGTCTAGTGATGACCTTGGTTTCGTGTAATGTGAATGCTGATATTACCCTGCACAAAGACAAAACACAGAGTATAAAAATGGACATCGATGGGAAAGAAGCAGCGAAAATCTTTAAAGATGAGAATAAGAAGGGTAAGAAAGATAAAGATGACCTCCCAAAAGAATGGACCAGCTTATATGAGATGAACCTAAAAAAGGATAAAAAAGAAAGAATCACCGCTCCAGACACCATAGCAGTAATGAAAAAAATATATGTAAAAGGCAGCTATGATAAGGATGATCTGACAGATATTTCCTTTAAAACTGATAAACTGACTAATAAAGAATTGTCCATTATGTTCAATAAAAAAGAGGAAAAATCCTTACCAATTCTTGATTTGTTCTCCAGAAATGAATGGGACGGAAAAACTTTAAAAATAAATACTTCTGTATTAAATGATATACTTGTCAAAAAAAATAAAGATCAAGAATCTGATTTAGATTGGATGATATTTACTAAAGACTATCGGGTAACTTTCCATTTCAATTCGGAAATAAAGAAAATAGAAGGAAAACATGATTTGGTAAGAAAAGTAAATAACAACATGGTAGAAATAAAGTTTAATATAGATGATGTAAGGAAAAAAGGATTTAAATTCAAAAACGATGATTCTTTTATAACAATTGCTACGAAATAAAAACCAAGCTAAATAGGTGCTTTTCATCAGGTTCAGCCTCAAAAACTGAATCTGATTTTTTTATCAACAATGTCTGTGGCTAATGAGGAAAAACTACCTTTATTCCATGTGGAAAACTTCCAAGAAAAAATATTTTGAAATCCGAAATAAAATTCTAATGAGAAAAATTTTCCCACCAATCAAGAATTATTTTCAAATAAAAACATTTGTTTTTGAATAGGTTTATTCACATTACACTTGGTCACATTGTCTTTATTTCAGACTTATTCACGAATGTTGATAAGCTGTTTTATAAATTTAGAATCAATGCTTTATGATGTGAATTATCTATGAATTTCAGCTAAAATATTTGTGCTAAACTTTCATAAAAAATTTATCCACTAAACCCAGCTCTATAACAATATACATCATATATCTTTTTTAAATTAAATAGAAAAAATGAATATTGTAATAGTGTGGTGCTTGGGGAATTTTTTGTCGGCTAAAATTTTTATTGGACGAATTTATAATTTAACTTTGCAGAAAGTAATCAAATAAAAATATATACATATGAAAACGATTAAACAATTTGATTTTTCTGGTAAAAAAGCCTTGGTAAGAGTAGACTTTAATGTCCCTCAGGATGAAAACCTAAAGGTAACGGATAATACCAGAATCACAGCTGTGAAACCTACTATTGAAAAAATTCTTTCCGATGGCGGTTCAGTTATCCTGATGACGCATTTAGGACGACCAAAAGGAGAGAAAAATGATAAAAACTCACTAAAACACATTCTTCCTGAGATAGAAAAGATTTTGGGTAAATCTGTAAAATTTGCTGAGGACTGCATCGGTGAAGAGGCAGTAAAACTGGCTTCTGAGCTGAAAAGCGGAGAAATTCTCCTATTAGAAAACCTTAGATTCTATAACGAGGAAGAGAAAGGAGACAAAGCATTTGCAGAAAAATTAGCCAAATTAGGCGATGCGTATGTCAATGATGCCTTTGGTACGGCTCACAGAGCGCATGCTTCTACAGCTGTTATCGCTGAGTTTTTCCCTCAGACTAAGTTTTTCGGGCTGCTTATGGCGAAAGAATTAGAGGCGATAGATAAAGTCCTTCACTCAGGCGAAAAGCCTATTACGGCGATACTTGGTGGTTCTAAAGTTTCTACCAAAATCACTATTATAGAAAATATTCTGCCAGTGGTGGATAATCTGATTATCGGTGGTGGAATGGCTTTTACTTTTATCAAAGCGCAGGGCGGAAATGTAGGAAATTCTTTGGTGGAGGATGACAAGCTGGATTTGGCTTTAGAAATTTTAGAAAAGGCTAAAAATCAGAATGTTAAAGTTTATATTCCTGTAGATGTTATCGCAGCGAAAGAGTTTAACAATGATGCAGAAAGAAAAGAAGTGACAGCAAATGAAATTCCAGACGGCTGGATGGGGCTGGATGTAGGAAGCGAGTCACAAAAAATAAATAACGATGTGATTATGAATTCCAAAACTATTCTTTGGAATGGTCCTTTGGGAGTTTTTGAAATGTCTAATTTTGCTGAAGGAACTAAGGCTTTGGGAGACAGCATAGCAGAGGCTACTAAGACTGGTGCGTTTTCTCTCGTAGGGGGAGGGGACAGTGTAGCATTCGTGAAGCAGTTTGGCTACGCAGATAAGGTTTCTTATGTATCCACAGGTGGTGGAGCAATGCTGGAAAGCCTTGAAGGACTGGAACTTCCAGGAGTATCAGCTATTAATAAATAATTGTAATTATAATAAATAAGCGAACTCTAGATTTTAGGGTTCGCTTTTTTTATGAATATTTTACTCAAAAATATTTTATATACATGAAAATTTATTAAGTACAATCCCAATTATACATTACATCATCAAACTGGCATTTTGCCAAATCTTCTGGGTTTATAAAGAAGTTGGCTACGCCACAATCACCCCATATAATCTCTACATCTTCTATTTCATCAGAATCTATTTGAAGAAGAAGTAAGGTATGAGGGTCATTGTCTTTACGAGGATCATCTTGGGTGAAGTAAGGATAACCACCAATCTTGTGTCCTGTGCTATCTAAATCATGAATAAAATCAGCTTCATCAGGTAACTGATATAGATACTCTATTTTGTCTGAAAAGGTTTTATTCCACTTTTCTATAAAAAGTTTTTGTGCGGAATTTTCGTCCAATGAAAAAGTTTCAATTTCTTTGGTAAAATGTAAAGCAAACTGCAAATCAGCATCAAAAGGCAGATTGTCATTATCAAAAACATAGTCCTCTATAAAATTATCAATGGACAAAGCTTCGCCAATAGTAGGGTAGTAGAGTACTCGCTTAAAGTCATTACTGCAAGGATTGTCAAAGTCTAGCCCAAATAGATAATCTTCAGTGTCTGCTATCCAGAACTGCAATAGACCTTTTTTAGGATAGATATTGTTTTCGGGTAGTTGTTCACAGTTAATTTGTGCCAGCATAAAGAGTGGTTTGCCTTCAGCACTTGTAGGTAATGAGCCTCCTTTTGGGACATAGGGTATACCACCAAATTTACTATCGGTAATTGTTAAGTTATTAGATAAAGATAGTTTGATACGAATCATCTCCCGCTGTGTAGCAGCATTAAGGTCAGCAACTAATTGCTCAATTTGTTCTTGTGTAGGAATCATTTTTATTATGTTTTTTGATAGACAAATTTAAAAAATATTAAATACTCATATCTTTTACCGATTTTATATTATTTTTTGAGGAAAGAATCATCACGATTTCGGCGATGTTGTTATTATTTTCTTCGGTGGTCGCATTGAATGTTATAATATTGTTTTTCATGTTTTTATCAACTTTATTGATGATCATTTCTTTTTGTAGAAAAACTTCATAGCATTCAGAAATAATTTCTGAAACTTCAGTATTTTCATCAATTTCAATTTCAAAAATCAGATTGGAAGATTTTTTCATGAAAATAGTTTCTACCTTTTTCAGCGCTATCATGATGATGAACATAAAAATAATAGCAATGAGTGCAATGTTATAAAATCCCCAGCCAATTCCTAAGCCTACGCAGCCAGTTGCCCAGATTCCAGCCGCGGTGGTCAGTCCGCCCACTTCACCTTTTTCTTTGATAATACTTCCTGCGCCTAGGAAACCTATTCCACTGATAACTTGCGCCCCAAGACGCCCCAAGTCTGTTTTCATAATTGCTGCAAGACCTTTGAAATCTTTTTCAAAGTCGTAAATATTCAATCTTAGTTGATCTTGCACCATCGAAACTATCGCTGCACCGAAACACACGAGAATGTAAGTTCTGAATCCAGCGGGTTTGTGTTTTCTTTCTCTTTCGATGCCGACAAGCCCTCCAAAAATGATAGCCAATAGAAGTCGTAAAAAAACAACATCCACAGTTAGCTCTCCTACAAATTTAATTTTTGATATGTTGCTAAAAAATTCAAACATGATATTTTCTTTTTAATTTAAAAATTTCTTGAAAAAGTTATTTTTGAGTAAAAAAATGACTTTAATAAACCTATTAAAAATCTATTTTTTAAGTTTTTTCGATAATATATATCAAACTTGAAAATTCGCCCGTTTTTGACGCTTTAAAATTAGAAATCGCTCCGTGAATTACTCCAAAAAGCCAAAAAAGAGGATTTTTCTTATATTTTTCACTTAGCATGGATATATAATAAGAATCGAGCAGGAGAGGTTTTATTTTTCTGATTTTCCAATTTTCATTATTCATCAATTTTTCCATTCCTGATTTTGAAAAATGCCAAATGTGTCTCGGCACATCATAGGCAGCCCAAAATTCTTTATATTTTTTCCCGTCGTAGGAAGTATGGTTCGGAACGGCGATGATGAGAAGTCCATTTGGTTTTAATTTTTTATGAAATATCTTCAGATATTTTTCCCTTTCCTCTATATGCTCGAAAACATGCCATAGAGTGATAGCATCTAGACTTTCGTTTTCTATTTCCGCGAGTTCTGGATTGGAAATGAAAATTGTTTTTTCGGATTTTTGTTTTGCAAAATTTCTTGCATTTTCATTTGGTTCAAATCCGTAGGTAGTGTATTCGTTTTCTATAAATTTCACAAACTCTCCTGCACCGCATCCGTAGTCTAATATTTTCAGATGAGTTCCTATTTCATTCTTGATCATATTTTTTTTATAATTAAGATTAAATTTCTGTAAAAATTTATATACTTTTTCTTTCAAACTTCCCGAATCCTGATGATGCGAAATGTAATTTTTACTTTCATAATATTTACCTAAATCATCGGGCAGGGGAGAAGTTTTATAAATCCCTTGGATTTCTGTTTCTATAATTTCAAATTCTTCCTGTGAGAGAAAGTGGTCTTTTATTTTCATTTTAATTTTTTATAAAACAATCACAATGTTTCACATGAAACATTGTGATTTTATTTTCCTAAATAAATTAATAAAACATTAATATCCGCTGGTGACACTCCTGATATTCTGGAAGCCTGTGCGATATTTTTTGGGCGAATATTATTCATCTTTTGTAGAGCTTCCGAAGAAAGTGAAGCTACTTTGCTAAAATCAAAATCATCTGGAATTTTTATATTTTCCATTCTCTGGAGTTTTGCTACATTTTCTTTTTCTTTTTCTATATAGCCTTTGTATTTTATATTGATTTCTGCTTGCTCTTGTATCTCTTCAGAATATTCTTTTGCTTTATTTCCTATAATTTCTATTTTAGAAAGTTTTTCTAAATTAATGTTAGGACGGGTTAATATTTGAGATGCTCTGTATGCTTGGTCTACAGGATTGCTTTCGTTTTCTTCAAGAATAGGATTTATGATGTTTGGTTTTAATGATAATTCTTTTAGGAATTCTTCCAGCTCTCCAGACTTTTTAATTTTTTCCTCTACTTTTCTGAGTCTTTCTTCTGTTGCTAAACCTATATTGTAAGATTTTTCAGTCAGACGAATATCGGCATTATCTTGTCTTAGAAGCAGTCTATATTCTGCCCTTGATGTGAACATACGATAAGGTTCTTCTGTTCCTTTCGTGATGAGGTCGTCTATCAGTACACCTATATAAGCTTCATCTCTGCTGAGGGTAAATTCATCTTTGCCGTGAACTTTGTTATGTGCATTGATTCCTGCAATCAGACCTTGTCCTGCTGCTTCTTCGTAGCCAGTAGTTCCATTGATTTGTCCAGCGAAAAATAAATTTTCAATCAGTTTGGTTTCCAAAGTATGTTTTAGCTGAGTAGGAGGGAAGTAGTCGTACTCTATGGCGTAGCCTGGGCGAAATATTTTAGCGTTTTCAAAACCTGGTACATGTCTTAGTGCTTTGGCCTGAATATCTTCTGGAAGCGAAGAGCTGAAACCATTTACATAGATCTCAACAGTTTTCCAGCCTTCTGGTTCTACGAAAAGCTGATGTCTGTTTCGTTCAGCGAAACGATTGATTTTATCTTCTATACTTGGGCAGTATCTTGGTCCTATACTTTGTATGGTTCCGTTGAACATTGGGCTTCTATCAAACCCAGAGCGGAGAATATCATGCACAGTTTCGTTTGTGTAAGTGATATAACAGCTTCTTTGTTCTTTGAGTTTAGGCGTATCGAGGTAAGAGAATTTTTGTGGATTTTCATCGCCTTTTTGTTCCTCCATTTTAGAATAATCCAGACTTCTTCCATCTATTCTTACAGGTGTTCCTGTTTTCATTCTTCCCGCTTCAAAACCTAAACTTACTAATTGTTCAGTAATTCCAAAGGCTTTTGGCTCACCCATTCTTCCGCCGCCGAATTGTTTTTCTCCGATATGTATTAGTCCGTTTAGGAAAGTTCCATTGGTAAGAACTACTGCTTTTCCACGGATTTCTACACCGATGTTGGTAATTACTCCTGATACTTTACCATTTTCTATAATGATATTTTTCACCATATCTTGAAAAAAATCAAGATTAGGGGTGTTTTCTAAAGCTAATCTCCATTCCTCTGCGAAGAGCATTCTGTCGTTTTGAGTTCGTGGCGACCACATAGCGGGTCCTTTTGATAGGTTAAGCATCTTAAACTGGATAGCAGATTTATCAGCTATGATTCCAGAATATCCGCCAAGTGCATCTATTTCACGAACGATTTGTCCTTTTGCTATTCCGCCCATTGCAGGGTTACAGCTCATCTGTCCGATGGTCTGCATGTTCATGGTAACCAGCATAGTTTTAGAGCCGAGATTAGCTGCTGCAGCTGCAGCTTCACAGCCTGCGTGTCCTCCACCTACTACGATCACATCGTATATTTCGTTTATCATATATTGTAAATAAGTTTAAAAATAATAAAAATGTTTCCCGTGAAACATTAAAATAAAATGATATAAAAATCTTCTTTCGCTCTCATTTCTTTTTGTTCTTCATCGGATTTGTCTTTATACCCGCAAAGGTGAAGAACACCGTGAGCCAGAACCCGCAGTAATTCTTTTTCAAAACCACTAGATAGGGTAGAAGCGTTTTCCGAAATGCGCGGCAAAGATATAAAAATATCTCCGCTTATGGTTTTGCCTTTTACATAGTCAAAAGTGATAATATCTGTATAATAATCATGATTAAGAAAATCCTGATTTACTTTTAGCAGGTATTCATCATCACAGAAAATATAATTGATATTTCCTACTTTTTTCTCTTCATTTAAAATAAGTTTTTCAATCCATTCCGAACAATTTTCAGGAAGGGAAATTTCCTCTACATTTTCAAAAAAATACTGTATCATTCTGCTTTATTTATTTCTAAAAATTAGAACCAATGTCCTAAAATCACACTAAAAATTCCTTTTCCTTTATTCACAGCTTTGCTGTAGTTTAGTTTTATTTGTCCAAAAGGAGATTTGTATCCAGCGGTAATTCCACCAGAAACATCACCTACTTTTAGAATACGATTTATTTTATGCTCATCAAAGGTATTCATAAAATTAACATGGGCTGTGATGAAATAATTTTTCTTAATTCTAAACTGAAAATCATTTCCAGCAATGATAAGATTATCCGCACTAAAATTCCCAAACTGATAGCCTTGGAAACTTACAAAATTCCCTAAATTCTGCTCAAAAATTCCACCTGGGTAGAAATGATAATAGTATGGAACATCTTTCCCGAAAGTTAATCCTCCGAAAAGATTCAGCCTATAAGTTACACGGCTGGAAATAGGAAAACTCATTCGGATGTCAGCTTTGGTTTGGAAAATCTGTTTTTCAATTTTTTTATTAAAAATATCTAATAATTTTCCTTCTATATTGAGATAAAAGCCTCTTGATGAGAAATCCTTGTCATTCCTCGTATCACTTTTAATGAAAACATAAGGATTAATAAAGTTTTTTTCATTATCATAGCGGGTAGTTCCTATTTTAGACTCAAAATAATCATGGCTCATTCCTCCTCCTATGGCATATCTATCTTTCCAAATAGATTGAAGATAAATCTCGTTTCTAAACCATTTCCATTTTCCTATTTCGTTTCTATTATCATCATTAAGTTGTAGACTCATCCCAGAAGAATAAATCCCAAACCCAGGGAAGTAGCCATTATCTACGAAATAATTAAAATAATATCTCGGTCTATTTCCGCCCACGATGGCATCAAGGGAGAGAATAGAGTTTTGGAATAAAAACCTTTTGATGGTTGTATTGATGAGTAGCCCTGTTTTGAAAACTTCATCATAATGAAGCCCAAATTTTAGTAAAAATCGAGCGTTATCTTCTTCTAATTCCAACTTTAGAATGTTTTTCCCTTTGTCTTGTATCAGGTCATAATTGATAAGTTTATAATTATTGGTAGCATATAATTTATCAATCATTTGGTTAATTTCAGCATAAGTCTGCAGAGAAGGAATTTTAAGGTTCATTTTCCCTTTTACATAAGATTCATTAAAAATCCTACTATTCACCAAAATAAGACTGTCTACTTTATAAATATTAGCATAGACAGGCTTACTCATCATTTTCGGTAAAGAGTCTCTTTTTGGTAATTTATTGAGTATATCAATGTATTTTTTAGCTTCTTCATATCCTAAATTTAGGATTTTTTCTTTGTCGCCATAGCTTGTGGAAGAATATCCTTTTAGATTAGGATGAATTCTTATATCTGTATTTTTATACTGAGTTTTATTTTCGTTTTGTATAGTGAAATCTATCACTTGGTCTAAAATCTTTATAGCCGAATTAAGCTCATCTTTATTTGCCAGAGGAAGTGTCAAGTCCACTCCGATGACAATGTCCATTCCTTTCTCTTTAAGTGGTTTTGATGGGAAATTTACTGTCATTGCGCCATCTATGTACAGACTGTCATTTATTTTCACGGGATTTATCAGCGAAGGATAGGCGGAACTCGCCATGATAGAATTCACCAAGTCTCCTTTTTCAAAAATTTTTACTTTTCCATTTTCCAGATTGGTTGCCACACACATGAAAGGAATATTGAGTTTTGAAAAATCTGTAACATTAGAAACATTGTTAAACAAATCCTTCAAGAGGAAAAGATTTTTCTGTCCTTTTGAAATGGCTTTTGGCAGGACATTGAATTTACCTTTTTCAAAAGGAATATTCAGCAGATATTTGTCATTATTTTTATCAAAAAATGGAGTTTCTTTTCGGTCTTTTTCATTGGCAAGAATTTCATAAAAATCTGTTTCTTTAATGATTTTTTCTATTTCCTTTGCCGAGTAGCCCGATGCATAAAGCCCTCCAACTATCGCTCCCATGCTGGTTCCAGAGATGTAGTCTATTTTTACTCCCAGTGAGTCTATCACTTTCAATACACCTACATGAGCAAAACCTTTCGCGCCGCCGCCCGCCAGAGACAGCCCTATTTTTGGGTTTTTCGGAATTTTCATGTTTTCTTTTACCTGAGCTTTATATAAAGTCAAAGAAAACATTATTATAAATATTTGAAGTAACTTTTTCATAATCAATCTTTTACATAAATTCTTTTGACTCTTCGTGAAATGGAAGTAAGAACCTCGTAAGGTATGGTCTGGCAATAGTCTGCAAACTCTTCCAAAGTCTTACAGGAATTGAATATAACAACCTCATCACCTTCCTTTGCAGGAATTTCGCCCAAATCTGCCATCAGCATATCCATACACACATTTCCCACGATGGGAACTTTCTGCCCTTTGATGATTACAAAGCCCTTTTTGTTTCCTATCAGCCGAGGAATGCCGTCTGCATAGCCTATCGGAATGGTAGTGATTCTGGTATCTTTTTCTGCGATATATTTTCTGCTGTATCCTATGGAATCTCCTTTTTCTACTTTGGAAATCTGAGAAATCACAGTTTTAAATGTAGCTACATTTTGGAGCTGTTTTTCTATTTGAGGAACGCAGGAAATGCCCATCATTCCAATGCCTATTCTTACCATATCGTATTGATAATCAGTAAAATTGATAATTCCCGCTGTATTGAGAATATGTCTAATAGGTTTATAATCAATATTTTGGATGATTTTATTTGAAACTCGTTCAAAGGTTTCCAGCTGGTGCAGTGTATATTCCTTTTCTTCGGGAACATCTGCGCAAGATAAATGGCTGAAAATACTCGCTATTTTGACATTGTATTTTTTCAAGGAATTAATCAAATCATCTATTTCATCTTCTTTAAAACCAAGGCGATGCATTCCTGTTTCTATCTTGATATGGATAGGGTAGGTTTCTTGGATGCCTTTTGCTTGGAGCTGTTTCCCAAATAAGTCCAAAACCCTCAGGCTGTATATCTCAGGCTCTAGATGATAATCTATGATGGTATCATAGCTGCTTTGTTCGGGATTCATCACAAGAATAGGCGTAGTGACACCGTTTTTCCGTAAATCCACTCCCTCATCTGCATAGGCAACTCCCAGATAATCAATATGATGATGCTGTAGATATTCGGCAATTTCATAGCCACCCAGTCCATAGGAAAAAGCTTTTACCATCGCACAGACTTTTGTCTCTGGTTTCAGTAAATTCTTGTGAATGTTTATATTATGCACGATGGCATGAAGATTTACTTCAAGGGTAGTATCGTGCTTTTGTAGTTCTAAAAGTTTTTTGATTTTTTCAATTTCAAAAACTCTCGCTCCCTTTAATAAAATCAGCTGATTTTCAATCGTATTGAGATACTGACTGTCTATAAGTTCCTGAGTGTTGTCAAAGATTTTGACTTTCCCTAAAAACAAATCTTTATACTTCGTGATGTGTTCGCCAATGAGAATGATATTTTCAAAATCCTGCTCGTTGGTAAGTTCCGCTACTTTTTTATACAATATTTTGTCCTCTTCTATCGTGTCCAAAATATCTGTAAGGATGAGCGATTTTTTTTGCTTTTGATATTGGTTAATGAACTGATAGGCAATGATTAACGAATCCAAATCTAGATTAAAAGAATCATTGATAATCAGATTATTCCTAATGCCGTTCACACTTTCCAGACGCATTTCCACTGAATGCAGGTCTTGGATTTTGGTCACAATCTTTTCATTGGAGATTTTCAGTGATTTTAAAACGGCTACAATCGCCAGAATATTGGAAAGTGTAGCCTCATCTCGTTTTTGGAGAGAAATACTGATTTCTTCATCAAAATATTTTATACCGATGCGCTCATTAGGATTTTTATAATCGGAAGAAATACGGACATCATTTCTTTGATTTAGTCCGAAACTGATTAAATTTTTACTTGAATAAAGTTGATTTATCAAATTATAAACCAATTCATTATCTCCGTTATAAATAATAGTTTCACTTTCTTTGAAAAGAATGATTTTTTCATTTATCAGTTCTTCTTCATTTTTAAAATTAGAAGAATGAGCAGAACCGATGTGCGTCAAAACACCGATTTTCGGAGCGAAAATATTTTCCAATTTTGCCATTTCGCTCGGTTTAGAAATTCCGACTTCAAAGATTCCCAGCTGGTGTTCTTCATTGATTTGCAGCAATGAGATAGGAAGCCCAATCTGCGAATTGAAACTTTTGGGAGATTTTACCGTAGAAAATTCATCCCAAAGACACTGATAAAGCCATTCTTTTACAATGGTTTTGCCGTTGCTTCCTGTAATGCCGATGGTGTTTTCTAAATGTGAATTTTCTAAATGTTTTTTGGCTAAAATTTGTAAAAACTCGATGGAATTTTTGGTAATAATCCATGTAATATCTTCGTATTCAGGATAGTAGTTTTCAGAAATAATGACTTTCACACCTTTTTCTACTACGGAAGAAATGTATTTTTCGCCAGAATTATTTTTGGTGTTAATGGCAATAAACGCCGTATCCGAAATAGAATAAAGATTTCGGCTGTCAAAAGAGATATTGCTGATGAGAATATCTGGATTCCCAATCAGTTTAGAATCTGTAAGTTGCGAAATTTGTAATGTGCTGTATATCATTATTTTTTGTTCAAAACTTCTTCTGTAAAAACTTTTCTGCTCACAGCCTCGTAGCTGTCAGTTTCTCCTAATTGTACCAAATCATCACTCCCAGAGATTCTCATGGAATAATTCGCCAAGTTCCCTGTTTTCTTGCAGATGGCATGGACTTTCGTTACATATTCTGCCGTGGCCATCAGGTTGGGTATCGGCCCGAAAGGTCTTCCCATGTAGTCCATATCCAGCCCAGCAATCACCACACGAACGCCGTTGTTCGCCAGCTGATTGGCTATTTCTACAATGCTTTCATCGAAAAACTGCGCCTCATCTATGCCCACCACATCACAGTTAGACCCAAGGAGTAGAATCTCATCAGGAGTTTCTACGGGAGTGCTTTTTATTTTATTTTGGTTGTGGGAGACCACCTCTTCATCGGCATAGCGGTTGTCCAGCTTGGGTTTGAAGATTTCTACCTGCTGTCCAGCCATCTCTGCACGGCGGAGTCTTCTGATGAGTTCTTCGGTTTTTCCAGAAAACATAGAACCGCAGATAACCTCCATCCAGCCGCTTTGTTTGGCGTGATTGATTGTATTTTCTAAAAACATTGTAAATTAGCCTTTTGATTTTGATGTAAAAAATTCAAAATTAAGACCCAAATTTAAACAATTTTAATAAAAGAATTTATGAGCGGTATACTTTATTTTGTTCCTACGCCTATTGGCAATCTGGAAGATATGACTTTTCGGGCAGTAAAAATTTTGAAAGAAGTGGATTATATTCTTTGTGAAGATACGCGGACTTCGGGAATTTTACTCAAACATTTTGAAATTTCTAAACCATTGAAATCATATCACTTACACAATGAACATCAAGCGACACTTAAAGTGATAGAAGACCTGAAAAACGGTCAGAACATCGCCATCATTACCGATGCAGGAACGCCTGGAATTTCTGACCCTGGGTATCTGCTGGCAAAGGCATGTGCGGATAACGAGGTGGAAATGCAGTGTCTGCCTGGTGCTACGGCTTTCGTGCCAGCGCTGGTGGTTTCTGGGCTGCCTAATAATGAGTTTTTGTTCGTGGGATTTTTACCACAGAAAAAGGGAAGACAGACAAAACTAAAACAACTGGCGGAGGAGAAAAAAACGATAGTTCTCTACGAAAGTCCGCACAAGATAAACACCACGCTGGAGCAGATAAAGGAGTTTTTTGGAGAGGGAACGAAAATCAGTCTTAGCCGAGAAATTTCCAAAAAATTTGAAGAAACCAAACGCGGAACCATAGAAGAACTTATAGAATTTTCCAAAAGTAAAACCCTGAAAGGCGAAATGGTTTTGGTGGTGAATAACCAGATTTGATGGATTTTAAATTTTTTAAAAATTGAGAAAAATATCAAATGAACCAATTAAAATTAGAAAAACATAGCGGTAGAAAAATAAGTATTTTATTGATAATAAAATTGTTAATTATATTGGTGTCAGTGTTAGGTTGTGTAAAAAATGAAATATATAAGGATAACATTGTGCCAGATATAAGTGTTAATGATATAAAATTATCAGATACTGCTGCTGTAGTTTTGGGATATAGTGATTTGAAATACAATATTATAGAGGATAAGGAAGTATTGCCCTATGCTATTTTTACTAATGAAAATAAAACTGAAATACTGAAACTTTATCTTTTCTATGGAACGAAAAGAAACGAATTTTACCAAGTAGAAATAAGTCCATATGATAAGAAAACTGTCCCAAATCCTACTAAATATAAAAACTTTTCCACGGAAAGCGGAATAAAATTAGGTATTTCTAAAAAAGATTTGATAAAGATAAAAGGAAATAATTTTGTAGAAACTAATCATGTTCTTCGGTATGAAATCTCGGATTATGAAAAGTCTCATTTTTTAGAAAAGTATAATTTGCCAATTTATTTTGCGGAATATACTTTTGACCAAGATAAGCTGTGTAAAATTTATTTTGGTTTTGAGTATCTGTAGGAGATTTATTTAAAGGAAAAGATTAGATATAAACGGCAGATATACCATATTTTAAGAAAAAAATGTATCTTTGGTACATTAATAAAACAAAAACTATATATTAAAAAGTTATGGCAAATTTGTTAGACGAAGTGACAGGACCTGTAAATAATTCAGGACGAGATGTACATGTGATAGATAGACAGCTGCCTGTCGAGATAGGCTTTGGCTCTACTCTTTTTCAGATAGCATTATGGGTTGTGATACCGATATTGGTACTATTGTATGTGCTGGTTATGGGCAGTACGCTGCAGAATCCTTTGCTTGTTGGTGGTGTGGGCTGTCTGCTGGGCATCTTGCCAGGTGTTATTTTCATCTTTATGAAGATATCAGCTCGTAATTATTTCCAGCAGTTGGAACAACGCATTCAGGCGGAGACATCTAATATTGACAATTATTTGGAACAAAGAGTACAAATCCTTCAGAATGTTGTAGGACTTGTTGAGCGGGCTGTTGATCTTGACAAAGATGTGATGAAAACAGTGGCAGCACTTCGCAGCGGTAGTGTAAATGAGGACAACAGAAGTGATGTGAACGCAGAGATTAACACAGCTTTCGGTAGACTTTTCCCACAGGTAGAGGCTTACCCAGAATTAAAGGCACACAACGCCATTGCAGATGCGATGCAGCAGAACAGCTACCTACAGCGCGAGATAACAGCAGCGCGAACTGTGTATAACAGCCGTGTAACGCAGTGGAACACAGACATTTTCTCATGGCCTACAAAAATGATTGTAGCAGCACAGCAGGGCTACACCACGCGTATACCATTTACAGCATCAGCCGAAACACGCGAGGCAGCAAGAGGTAAATTCTTCTAAGACTTTGGAATATAGATGATTCAGGATATCTATGACCCATTAAACGAATACATCAATACCTTTCGGGACAAGTTTAAGAAGGTGGCGGAAGAAACCTTCGATGCGCTTGCTCAGGAAGCACAGGTTGATGTAGAAGAGAATCGTGCTACATGCCAGCAGATTTATAAAGGCGAGGCAGATATAGCAGATATAGGAAGCCGCATCACACGATGGACAGTATTATGTGTCATCCTGTGGATAGGTGCGGTGATAGGACTTGTTGTTGTCTATGTTAAGAGGAATGAGTTTCCGATGGAACAGCTCTTGTTAATAGGTGGCGGCTCAGTCTTGGCTGTTGTCTTTCTTTTGGTAAAGGTACATCCTACCTTGAAGTCTTTACGAAGTGAGCGAAATGATTTAGCCCAAAAAGTAGATGATTTGAGAAATACAGCTTGGAACCAAATGGCTGAACTAAATAAACTCTACGACTGGGATATTTTGACACGAATGATGTCCAAAACAGTGCCAAGGCTGGAGTTTGACCCATATTTCACCATACAGCGATTGGCTGACCTTCGTGCTACATACGGCTGGAATGATTCCTTTAATGCAGGGCGTTCGGTGCTTTATTCCCATTCTGGACTTATCAATGGTAATCCGTTTGTCATTTGTAGAACACGAAAAATGGAAATGGGACAGAAGACCTACTACGGCGAGAAAACCATTTACTGGACGACAAGGGAAACTGATTCGGATGGGAAATCCCGCACTGTGAGTCATTCAGAGACATTGCGTGCGAGTGTGACAGCGCCTTATCCAGAGTATTATGAGCGTACCCGCCTTATCTATGGTAATACAGCTGCGCCCGATTTGATATTTAATCGCAAGCCAAGTGGATTGGCAGGTAAGGAAGGTTCGCTTCGCTTTAAATGGGATAAATTCTGGCTAAAGCGTAAAGCTCGTAATCTGACAGATGGAGACTTTGCCATGCTGACGAATGAGGAATTTGAGGTCGCATTCAATACAAGTAACCGTAATAACAACCAGCAGTTCGCCTTACTCTTCACGCCATTGGCACAGCAGAGTATGATGGCGCTTTTGCAGGACAATACCAATGGCTATGGTGATGATTTTAACTTTGATAAAAATCGTATGATAAACACCATCACGCCTTTGCATATACAAGAGCTGGATCTTGACATGAATCCAGATCAGTATTGTAATTTTGATTTTGAAAGAGCCAAGAAAGACTTTTACGAAATTAATGCAAGATATTTCCGAGCGATTTATTTTAGTTTTGCGCCGTTATTATGTGTGCCGATGTATCAGCAGATACGGTCGCATAAGGATATTTATGGGCGTGATATGGAGCAGAGAAGTTCGTTTTGGGAGCATGAAGCACTGGCTAATTTCTGGGGGCAGGAGCGTTTCAGACATCCTGACTGCGTGACACAGTGTGTCTTGAAAACTTCCGCAAAGGTACAGAACGATGGTAGCACGATGATAGATGTCACGGCTCATGGTTTCCGTTCAGAACCTCGCCTTTCGTATATTAGTAAGTTTGGTGGTGATGGCTCTTGGCATGATGTGCCAGTGAACTGGTATGAGTATTTTTCTGTAGAGGGAAATGGACAGATTACGATACATGAAGATAATCACCAAGAAGATACAGATACGACACAGACCCAGCGTTTGAACCGCATCGGAGAGGTACTAGAAAAAACACACTTAGATGTGTATAGAAGGCATATAGCATCTAAAGCGTAGTCATATGGAATTCCCTAAAATTAAAAAATCAGAATATGCTGTTTTGATGGCAGATAGCAACACAGGAGTTGTATTAGATATATATTTTGATATTTACTATAAGAGTAGTAATCAGATTGCATATAAAGTATTTTCAAGTCTTGATGAAGTAGAAGAATTTATAAAAGAAACCCTCAGACAAAAAGAAAATATTGAGTTCATTGTGTATGATAATAATGAAAATGTAGTGAGACTCGAACAAAATTGATTATAGTTGAGTATGAATTTATATTATGCTCCTCATTTCATTATTATTAAAAAAACAGCAGCAAAACCTTAAGATTATTCAAAATAAATTATCTCACTTTGATAGGATTTTGGTGGTAAATAAAAAGATATGATGAATTTATATAGTTTATTTTTAAAATAAAATTGAATAATGAAAAATAAGTAAGAGAAAGTAAAATAAAAATTAAAAAATATAAGGAATGAACAACTTAATTAAATTTAAAATAATACTTTTGTAAAAAAATCTATGAGAAAAAATTTTTATATTATCACTTTAGGTTTTATATTAACTTCTTGCTTTGTTTCAAATGAAAATAGTTTGAAATCTGTTCAAGATTATTCAACAGAAAATGTAAATATAAAATCAAATAAAGTTGTAGATGCAGAAATTATATTTGTAAATGGAGAGAAAGTAAAAACTAAATTACAAGCATTAAAGTCGGTTGATGGTAGCTTGGACGAAGCTTCTATAACACAATATTTTGCGATTTATGATAAAAATGGGAAAAGAAATTTTTTGACTAATAAAGTAGTAAAGGAAATGAGAATTTTGGATTATGCTAATGAGGAAAGAATTTTTGTAAATAGATCAAATTACCCAAATGCTTTGCAAGAATTAGTATATGATGGAAGAATAAAATGGTATGTAGAATATACTTTTAAAGGATTAGGAGATAAAAAAATAGTAAATTATTTTGTTGATGAAGAGGCGAGGAGAGAGGTTCGATGGGATCAATATGATTTTAGAAAGAAATTTAAAGAATTTACAAATTCAAATATAGAAGTTTTGGAAGATATTCAAAAAGTAGATAAAAATAATAAATTAGAAATAATAAAGATTCTAAGGAAGTATGAAAATTTATAAAATAATAAGAATATGAAATTATTGGAAGGAAAAGTAGCCCTCATCACAGGTGCGGCTACAGGTATCGGAAAAAGAATAGCAGAAGTTTTCGCAGAGCAGGGAGCTAAAATAGCGTTCTCTCACATCGGTCCAGATGACTTAGCAAAGCAAGTAGAAGCAGACCTGAATAAAATTACCACAGCCAAAGAATACCACTCTAATGCTGCTGATTTTGATGAAGCTCAAAAACTGATAGATGATGTTATCGCAGACTTTGGACAGATAGATATCCTTGTGAATAATGCAGGAATTACCCGAGACAATCTTCTCCTTAGAATGAGCAAAGAGGAGTGGGACATCATCATGAAAGTGAATTTGGATTCTGTTTTCAACCTTACAAAAGCAGCCATCAAACCTATGATGAAAGCAAGAACAGGGTCTATTATCAACATGGCTTCTGTAGTAGGTGTTAAAGGAAACGCAGGACAGGCAAACTACGCAGCATCTAAGGCTGGTGTTATCGGATTTTCTAAATCTGTTGCTTTGGAATTAGGTTCTAGAAATATCCGTTGTAACGCTGTGGCGCCAGGTTTCATAGAAACAGAAATGACAGCGAAACTAAGCCCAGAAGTGGTACAAGGCTGGAGAGATGCTATCCCGTTAAAGAGAGGAGGGCAGACTACCGATGTAGCCAATACATGCTTATTCTTGGCGAGTGACTTGTCTTCTTATGTTACAGGGCAGGTTATCAATGTAGATGGCGGTATGCTTACTTAAAATATTACAAAAGACTTTCTTCATGAAAGTCTTTTTTCGTTTTAACTAAAAAATAAACACAATGAAAAAATATGATAACTTTTTTATTCCAGTTGATGACTTGGAAATGGCAAAAAAATATTATGAAAATAACTTAGGATTAAAAGTAAAGTTTGATTTTTCGGATATGGGAATGGTAGCATTCAGTGTTGATGGTGAAGAAGCGGCAATAATATTAAAAGATAAAAACAAATTTAAAGACTTGAAACAGACAATATGGTTTGAAGTAGATGATGTAAATCGTAAATATCAGCAAATGAAAGAAGGCGGAATTAAATTTTTATCAGAACCTTTCAGAATAAGAACAGGATATGCTGTTGAGTTTGAAGATCCGTTTGGAAATAGATTTGGAATAACGGATTATTCTGTAGAAGAATAGATATTTAATGAAAAATATTCAGATTATTCTGGGTGTTTTTTATTTAAAATATAATGAAAGTTCATTTTTTTCGTTCTAAATAGAAAATCAAACATAATGAAAAATTTATTATCAGGAATTTTATTCCTTTTCGGTGTGGCGTGCTCTTTTGCACAGAATGACAGAGAAGTTGGCGATTTTACTTCTCTAAAAGTCTATGACAGGATTTCCGTAGAGCTTATAGAATCCAGAAAAAATAAAGTGGAAATCATAGGCGACGGCAGTTCTAAAATCCAAGTAATCAATAAAAACGGAGAACTAAAAATCCGTACCAAAACCATGAAACTCCTGCAGGGAGATGATGTTAAAGTAAAGGTTTATTACAATGACCTTAGTGATATTCAGGCAAGTCAAGGTTCGGAAATCACTTCTAATGATGTATTGAAAGCCAATCTGCTCAAAATCACTTCTAATGAAGGTTCTAAAATCCAAATGAAAGTAGATGTAAAACAGCTGAATGTAAGAGGAAACTCTGGCGGCGAAGTAGAACTTTCAGGGAATGCAGATATTCAGGAAATCGTGATGAACTCTGGTGCAAAATACAAAGGCGATGATAACGAGGGCGAAAATGTTTCTGTAACTGTAAACGCAGGCGGAAATGCTGAAGTCTATGCTTCCAAAGCTGTAAATGCCACCGTGAGAGCAGGCGGAAGAATAGAAATCCACGGAAACCCAAAACAAAGAGATGTAAAAAAAGTAGTTGGCGGAGTTATAGAGTTTAAATAAAAATTAAGCACCCAGATTATATTCTGGGTGTTTTTTTATTCCGAAAAAAGATTTTCTTCTTCCTTTTCGAAGAAAGTATCTATCAGTAGATTTTCTTTTTGTGATGCTGCTACAGCGAGCTGGTCGGCTCTTTCGTTTTGTGGATGTCCTGCGTGGCCTTTTATCCAGTGGAAAGTAGGTTTATACTTGCTGAAAAGTGGAATGAATCTTCGCCACAAGTCAGGATTTTTTACATTTTTAAAGCCTTTTTTTATCCAGCCAAGAATCCAGTTCTTATTCACTGCATCGGCTACATATTTACTATCAGTAAAGATATGAATATCATGTCCTTCTTCTTTGAGGTTTTCCAGAGCTGTGATTACAGCGAGAAGTTCCATGCGGTTGTTGGTTGTCAGCCGATACCCTTCCGAAAAGCATTTTTCATAGTTTTTCTCTGGTGCTTGCATAATAATGCCATAGCCGCCTTTCCCAGGGTTGCCGCTGCACGCACCATCGGTATAGATTTCTATCTTCATGTTTTTAGAAAGGCATATCATCTTCATCGTTCATAGATGAAGCAGAAAGGTTGTTTTTAGGTAAATCAAATGCCGCAGAGGGGTCTATACTTACTCGGATATTTTCAAAAGCATTCTGATTTGGCTGTGCATAAGAAGGCTCATTAGTTCCAAATAAATCTAAATCAGAGAACTTTGCTAAACTTGATTGGAACGAAAGTCTTACATCTGTAACGGCTCCATTTCTGTGCTTTCCGATGATGAGCTCTGCCTGTCCAGCAGAAGGGCTTCCATCTTCCCAGTTTTCTATTTTGTAATATTCAGGACGGAAGAGGAAAGAAACGATATCGGCATCCTGCTCAATCGCTCCTGATTCCCTCAAATCCGAAAGCTGTGGGCGTTTGTTAGGTCTTCCCTCGACACCTCTGGATAGCTGAGAAAGAGCAATCACAGGGACATTAAGTTCTTTTGCGATGGCTTTCAGGGAACGTGAAATAGTCGCAATTTCCTGCTCTCGGTTTCCTGCTCCTTTTCCACCATTGTTTGCGGTCATCAGCTGGAGATAATCTACCATGATGATTTTCACGCCGTGCTGCATTACGAGTCTTCGGCATTTAGCCCTAAAATCAAATACAGAAAGCGCTGGAGTTTCATCTATATAAAGAGGAGCATTTTCCAGCTCGGATACATTATTAAACAGTCTTTGCCATTCCTCATCACTCATTTGTCCTTTTCTCAGTTTTTCGGATGAAATACCCGTTTCGGAGGCGATCATCCTTGTGATGAGCTGTACAGAGGCCATCTCTAATGAGAAAAGCGCCATTGGAATTTGATGCTGAACGGCAATGTTTCTTGCCATGGAAAGCAGGAAAGCTGTTTTACCCATCGCAGGACGGGCAGCAATGATGATGAGGTCAGAATTTTGCCAGCCGCCAGTTTCTTTATCAACATCTCTAAAGCCCGAAGGAATACCAGAAAGCCCTTCTTTGTCTTTTAAAGCCTTGATTTTATCGATGGCTTCCTTTACCAAAGAGTTGGCTGTATCGAAACCTTTTTTGATGGTTCCGTTTGTGATTTCAAAGAAACCTTGTTCAGCTTTATCCAAAAGCTCGAAAACATCGGTAGATTCTTTGTAAGAACTGTCAATAACATTGGCAGAAACATTGATAAGTGAGCGGAGAATGTATTTCTCCAAAATGATTCTTACATGGTATTCTATATGTGCCGAAGAGCTCACACCTGTGGTAAGGTCTATAATATAGTGGTCGCCTCCTGCTAGGTTAAGTTTTTCAGTGCGTTTCAGTTCCTGAATCACAGTCACCATATCCACAGGATGGTTATTTTCATAGAGTTTTAGAATCGCTCTGAAAATTTCCTGATGTCTTGGGTCGTAGAAAACCTCTGGTTTTAGCAAGTCTATAGAGTGGTCTAGACCTTTCTTGTCAATCAAAAAAGTTCCAATTACGAGTTTTTCAAATTCCACTGCATTAGGTGGAACTTTCCCTTGAGAAATAGACAGTTCCTTTGCAAAATTTCCATGTGTGAGAGATGATAATGTTTCTTTTTGTACCATGGGACAAAGATAAAGATTAAACTCTCAAAATTCCATGCAATGTTGAAAAGTAACTATAAATTATAACAAACGGTTATAAATCAATAAATTACAAATTTTAAGAATGTTAATAAAATTGCATAAAAAAATCCAGTATTCATTACTGGATTTTTTCTGATTTTTTAAAGTTCCTCTTCAGGTTCATTGTTTTCAATGATGATTTCCTCATTTTTTGTCTTTGTCTCTTGATGAGGAATTTCGCTTTTTCCTTTTAGATATTCAGGAAGATTAAGCCCTGCCATATTGAATAAATCATTCAGAGGCGGCACGGTTTTCATCATTCCTGAAACGAAATTAGCAGTGGAAGTGTTCCCGTCAGGATTGTTCCCGTTGTCCCAAACTGTAACTTTATCAATTTTAATATTTTTAACAGCTTCTACCTGAGTTTTAACCAATTCAGGAAGTTTTTCAATAAGCAATAATTGGAATGCAGAGTTGGTATCTCCACCAGCAGCTTTTACCACTTGGTCATAACCTTCAGCCTGTTTTGTAAGGATTTCAAGGAGGCCTTTCGCTTCGGCTTCCATTTTTAGATAGATTGCATCGGCTTCCCCTTTAGCTTTCAGCCTGATTTTTTCGGCTTCAGCTTCCGCATCGATGATGGCTTTTTGTCTGGAGATTTCCGCAGGAACTACGATGTTGGCATTTTGTGTGGAACGCTCTCTTTCAGCTCTCGCAGCTTCCGCTTTTTGTTCAGCCAAATAAGATTCTTCAAGGGCTTTCGCTGCCTGAACTTTCTCAGCTGTGATTGCTATTTTGAGGGCTTCGGCTTCTTTTTCTCTTCTCTGTGCATCGGAATTAGCGATGGTTATTTTCGCTTCGTTTTCCCCTTTTACGGCAAGGGAATTTGCAAGTGAAGTCGCAATTCTTGATTCCTTTTCAGCTTCGGCTTTACCGATGGACTCATCTTTCACAGCAGATGCGATGCTGATTTCTCTGTCTTTTTGAGTAATCGCAATTTTTACATCTCTGTCTCTGTTGGTTTCTGCGATTTGTACATCTTTTTCTCTGTCGGCCTCAGCTTTACCTGTTTCCCCGATTTTTTCTTGTTCCGCCACGGAAATTTTCGCTTCGTTAATCGCTTTCGCAGCTGCTTCTTTTCCTAAAGCTTCGATGTAGCCAGACTCGTCTTTGATATCGGTTACATTGACATTGATGAGTTTTAGACCTATTTTTTTAAGTTCGGTATCTACATTTTTAGAAATATTTTCAAGGAATTTGTCTCGGTCAGAGTTGATTTCCTCAATGGTCATCGTAGCAATTACCAAACGAAGCTGTCCAAAAAGAATATCCTTAGAAAGTTCCTGAATCTGCTCTGGCGAAAGTCCTAAAAGTCTTTCAGCGGCATTTCCCATTGTGTCTGTTTCAGTGGAAATAGCGATGGTAAATCGGCATGGCACATCCACACGAATATTCTGGCGCGAAAGGGCATTGGTAAGATTGGCTTCGATGGAAATCGGCTTTAAATCAAGATATGCAAAGTCTTGAATTACAGGCCATACGAATGCGCCGCCACCATGAATACATCTCGCAGAACTTCCGCCTGTTTTTCCATAAATCACCAAAATTTTGTCCGAAGGACATCTCTTGTAACGCGAAATAAGAGAAACAAGAGTCACAAAAAACACAAAAACTAATGCTACAATAATAATAAATGGGTTCATATAATTTTACTTTAAATTTTTTCTACAATTAAAATTTCATCTTTTATATCAACTACTTTTATAAGTTCGCCAGACAAAATATCTGTCCTAGAGTTAGTTATCGCATAAAGTTCATGATTAGTTCCCTTCAGCGAAATAAGAACCTTCCCTTTCCCAAGGCTCTGAGCAGGAATTTTGAGATAGACTTCGCCTGTTTTATTTTTTAAATCATTGATTTTAAAAGCATTGTCTTCTGATAATTTAAGTAGTTGTTTAATGATCAAAAAGAAAATCAATACAAAACCAGCTCCCACAACAGCTGCAAGAATGGTAAGTAAAAATTTGTTTTCTACCATTGGGTAAAAAGCAACACCTGCCCAGCCAAAACCGAGTAGGAAATTGGTAAGATTTCTCAGCGAGAAAAGCTGAAAAGGAGCATCTACGCCATCAAAATCTCCATCAAGATCAGGCGTTGTGCCATCCGTGCTGTCACTTCCGATGAAAGTGAGCACAGCTTGAACCACAAATACTAAACTGCTGAATAGTGCTACATACCAAAAAGAACGATGTAGAACATCTAAATTTTCTAAAAAATCAAACATTTATCTAAAATTTAAGATTTCCTAAAAATACAATTTTTAATTTGAATAGAAAAAATAAAATAGGGTTTTTATGATAAAATTTTTAAAGAGGAGAAATAAAGAAAAGATGAAATTTTGATGACTTTATGTTTTTCTATTTTTGAACTAAATTTAGAGGATATTAAAATAATCATTAAATTTGCAATCCTAAAAAGATTTTGGAATGAATAAGTACATAAAATTAGTAATTGCAGGGCTAATGGTAGCAGGAGGAATATTCCTCATGTTCAACAGACAAGTAGGCTGGGGGATAGTATGTGTAGTGCTATCAATAGTTCCTATTCTATTGTTTTTTAAAAATGAATATATTCTTTTATCTCTTTGGAAGATGAGAGACCAGAAACTGGATGAGGTTGCGAGGCTGCTTTCTAATATTACAGATTATAAAACTCAGCTGCATAGAAGCCAATATGGATACTATCACTATATGCTGGGGCTTACATATGCTGAAAATCCATTGAAAGCAGAAGGGCTGATGAAAACAGCTCTTGAGTATGGAATGAGCATGAAACATGATAGAGCCTTAGCGAAGTTTAATCTGGCGATAGCGGCTCTCTCTAGAGGTAATAAAACAGATGCGCAGAGATTGCTAAATGATGCTCAAAAACTGGACACAGCAGGAATGCTTACAGAGCATATCAGGACAATGAAAGAGCAAATGAAAAAACCAAACATGCAGAAACACATGCATAATCCTAATATGAGACACAGAGGTAAATTCTTCTAGTTTTGGGATTTGATTACAAATAAGAAATGGAGATTAATTATTAATCTCCATTTCTCTTAATATATTTTTAATGTCAATGCTGTGCAGGCAGGCCCAGTCGCCGCGATAACATTCTTTATTTCCAAAAACTGAACATGGTCGGCAGGAAAGGTCATTCACTTGGACAATATCTTCCTTACTTTGTCCATAGCCAAGAAAACCAGCATAAGGATGCGTCTGCCCCCAGACAGATATACAGCGGGTTCCTACCAGACTGGCCAAGTGCATATTAGCCGAGTCCATAGAAATCATCAGTTCTAATTGAGATATTTTTTCTAATTCTTGTTTTAAAGAAAGTTTCCCTGCAAGGGATTCTGAATTAGGAATTTGTTTTTCCCATTCACTTAGGATTTCTACTTCCTTTTTCCCGCCGCCGAAGAAGAACAGCGGTTTTTCTTTGGCGATTTCCTTCGCTAATTCAAAAGACATTTCCAAAGGAAGCATTTTCCCAAAATGCTGTGCGAAAGGCGCAAAACCTACACCGTTTTTTACACCTTCATGAGGTCTGAGCTGATGTGAAAGCGTTAATGAAAATCCCATTTTTCTTAAAACATCGGCGTATCTTTCGGTGTTTTTTTTAAGTTGGGTTTTATTGAGGTTTTTAGTGTTGATGAGTTGTTTTTTCTCTTTTCGGCCTTTGTCTATTTTATAAATAGGAAGTCTTTTTAGCCAAAAGAAAAAATTGAGAATATTGGATCTGAGGACGTTATGAAAGTCGGCAACCATATCTGGCTGAAATTCAGACAAGATTTCGTTGGACAATTTTTTTAGTCCAAAAAATCCTTCATATTCCTTTAAATCCACTCCTTTAAATTTGAGCCTTGGAATTCCATCAAATAAATCTTTGAAATTTTTTCTGGAAACCATCAAAATTTCTGTATCAGGATTTTCATCAAGAAACTCTTTGAGAACGGGCACCAGCATGGCGATGTCGCCAAATGCGGAAAAACGGTAAGCGAGTATTTTGGTCACGATTTTAGTTGATAAGCTACAGCGTAGAATTTTATTTGTTTTATCATTGAGGCAAGTCCATTTGCTCTGGAAGGAGAGAGGAATTCCTGCAGTCCGATTTTGGAAATAAAATCAAAATCAGCCGCCAGAATTTCTTCGGCAGTATGTCCGCTGTACACTCCCACTAGAAGAGAAATAATTCCTTTTGGCAAAATTCCGTCAGAATCAGCAAGGAAAAAAATCTTGCCGTCGCGCAGTTCGGCATCCAGCCAAACCTGAGACTGACAGCCTTTTATTAAAATATCCTCTTTCTTTTTTTCCTCTGGAAGACCTTTTAGTTCTTTGCCCAAATCTATGATATATTCATACTTCTGCTCCCAGTCCGAAAGAAAGGCAAAATCATCTATTAGTTCCTGTTGTTTTTCCTTGATACTCATCATACGATTTTTGCAAAAATAAAAAATATAACAGATTTCAGGGCAGAAAATTTCTAAACAACATTAAAAATAAAAACATGACATAAAGTCAGACAAAAAAAATGGTAAAATATTTGATATTGTTTGTTGAATAATTACTAATTTAGTAATATAATTTATGAAGATTATGGAAAATAAGTTTTCGGAGGGAATGGACAGGGTGCTTCGCCATAGTAGACTAGAAGCAAATAGGCTGAAAAGCGAGTTTCTGAATACAGAACACTTTTTGCTGGGAATTATCGGCACGGAGAATTCTGCAAGAAATATTTTGGAAGCATTGAAAGCAGATTTGGTTCAAATTCGTAGAAAGATAGAAAATATCAGTATCAATAATAATTTTAGTTCAAATCCTGATAGAAGCATTATGCCTACTAAATTGGCAGAATATTCTTTGAAAAGAGCGGCTTTGGAGAGTAAGCAGTATCGTTCTGATGAGGTGAATACCATTCATCTTCTGCTGGGTATTTTATATAAAATAGATGACCCTACCACGCATATTTTGGAGGCGTATGACATTGATTATGAAAGCGTAGCAGCTGAATATAGGGCAATGCTCAAAAACAGTGGACGGCTGCCAAAAGCTTCTTTTGAAGATGAGGAAGAAGATGCTGAGGATGCCGCATTTCCACAAACCAATAAACCAACAGGAAATATCGGAACAGGGAAAAGTAAAACGCCTACGTTGGATAATTTCGGAAGGGATTTGACAACGATGGCTAAAGAAGGGAAATTAGACCCTGTGATTGGTCGTGAAAACGAAATCGAAAGAGTTTCCCAGATTCTTAGCCGAAGAAAGAAAAACAATCCGCTGCTCATCGGTGAGCCTGGGGTTGGTAAATCTGCAATTGCAGAAGGTTTGGCGCTGAGAATTCATCAGAAAAAAGTTTCACGAGTTCTTTATAACAAACGAGTGGTAACGCTTGATTTGGCGAGTTTGGTTGCAGGAACTAAATATCGTGGGCAGTTTGAGGAGCGAATGAAAGCCATAATGACCGAGCTGGAAAAAAACAGAGATGTCATTTTATTTATAGATGAATTGCACACCATCGTAGGGGCGGGAAGTTCTACAGGAAGTTTGGATGCTTCTAATATTTTCAAACCTGCTTTGGCGCGAGGAGAAATCCAGTGCATTGGAGCAACTACTTTGGATGAATACCGCCAGTATATAGAGAAAGATGGGGCGCTGGAGCGTCGTTTCCAAAAAGTGATGGTAGAGCCTACCAGCGTGGAAGAGACCATCCAAATACTAAATCAAGTAAAAGAAAAATACGAAGAGCATCATAATGTGACTTATACAGATGAGGCGATCAGGGCTTGTGTAAACCTTACTACAAGGTATATCACAGATAGATTTCTTCCTGACAAAGCCCTCGATGCGATGGATGAGGCGGGCTCTCGTGTTTATATTAAAAACATGAAAGTTCCTACAGCGATTACTTCGTATGAACAACAAATAGAGGAAGTTAAGGAGCTTAAACAAAAAGCTGTAAAAGCCCAAGATTACTTGGAAGCGAGAAAATATAAAGAAGAGGAAGAACGCCTGATGATAGAACTGAACATTGCACAGCAGGAATGGGATAACGAAATCAAGGAGCGAAAACAAATCGTTACGGAAGAAAATGTAGCAGAGGTGGTTTCTATGATGAGTGGTGTTCCTGTGACTAAAGTGGGCAAAAACGAACTGGACAAATTGGCACAAATGGACAATGTGCTCAATGGAAAAGTTATCGGACAGGAAGAAGCCGTTAAAAAAGTTGTTCGAGCTATCCAAAGAAACAGAGCAGGTCTAAAAGACCCTAAAAAACCAATAGGAACATTTATTTTCTTGGGAAGCACAGGAGTAGGAAAAACCGAACTTGCAAAAGTGATGGCTCGTGAGTTGTTTGACTCTGATGATGCCCTTATCCGAATAGATATGAGTGAATATATGGAGAAATTTGCCGTATCTAGACTGGTAGGTGCGCCTCCAGGATATGTGGGCTATGAAGAAGGCGGACAGCTTACGGAAGCAGTAAGAAGAAAGCCTTATGCAGTGGTTCTTTTGGATGAAATAGAAAAAGCACACCCAGATGTATTCAATATTTTATTGCAAATTTTGGATGAAGGTTTCGTGACGGATTCTTTGGGTAGAAAAGTGGATTTCCGAAATACAGTCATTATCTTGACTTCTAATATTGGTTCAAGAGATTTGAAGGATTTCGGAGATGGAGTAGGTTTTGGAACAGCAGCGAAAAAATCCACTTCTGATGCCAGAGCAAGAAGCACGATAGAAAACGCCCTGAAAAGAGCCTTTGCACCAGAGTTTCTTAATAGAATAGATGATATTATTTTCTTTAATGCTTTACAAAAAGAAGATATTCACAGAATAATAGATTTGGAGCTTGGTAAACTATATTCTCGTCTAGAAAAACTGAACTATAAAGTGGAGCTGACAGATGAAGCTAAAGAATTCATCGTAGAGAAAGGCTGGGATAAAGATTTCGGTGCGAGACCACTGAAAAGAGCTATCCAAAAATATATAGAAGATATTCTTGCTGAGATGCTGGTGAACAAAGAAATGCAGGAAGGAGATACGGTGATTTTGGAGGTGAATGAAAATAAAGATTCGCTCATCGGAAGAGTAAAAGCGAAAATATAACGCTGAAATAAATAAAAAAGACACCATTTTCGGTGTCTTTTTTTATTGATGAGATTTAAAAATTAACAGCGCTTCCTCCACTATTTTCTATTTTTTTATCAATTTCATTATTTTTTCCTTTGGAGAAATCATAAGCAACTCCAAAAACGAGCATATTCTTATTATTCTGAATTTTAGTGTGATTTGTAAATTCAACTAAACTTTTACTATAACTTTTTGACTTGTATTCAGAAGGGACTCCTATCCAATACATTCCTGATGTGAAAGTCCAGCCATTCTTTTTGTATTGTAAAAACAAATGGTTTTGATTTTCATTAGTGTACAAAAACGCACCATCCAGCGAAAATACAGGAACATTAAATTGATATTGAAGCGTGAAATTTTTGTACTGAGAAACCAGCGTAAGTCTGTTGCTCAGGTACGAATTATTAATTTCTATGTCTTTTATTTTGATTTTTTCCCAAATAGGAGCCAGCTGAGTGGTTATTCTCAGATAATTGTTTCCAAATGGCTTGATAACGCCTACAAACTGGGCGCCTCCTTTGGTGTAGTTATTAGCATTTTCATAGCTTAGGACATATCGGTTTGCAGGGAGGTCAAATGAGTAATACTCTGTAATCGCGCTTTTTGTGTTATTATAAAAAGCAATGATATTAAAGTCAAAATACTTATTGTTGAATGAATATTTCAGCTGGTTTTTCCACAGGTATTCTGGTTTTAGGTACGTATTTCCCTGCTTTACTATGTTGGGAACGAGCTGCACGATATTACTGCTCAGCTGAGAACCGCTGGGAGTGGAGGGTTTATAAGAGCTTATCAATTGTAAAGACTGGCTTTTTGATAATTGATATCCTAAAATCAGATTGGGAGTGAAAGACCATTCGTTTGTTCTTTCGTATTGGGATTTATTATTGATATTGGTAAGCCCAGCGCCCAGACGATACATCAGTTTTTTTATTTTTCCAGAAAATTCGGTGTAGAAATATTGCTCGAAATAATTTACTTGATATTCAGAATGCCCTGCAAGGTTGGTCAAGTTATTAGAAATATTCTCATTGCTAAATCTATACCCAGAGTTTAACTTACCAATCTTAAACTTATGAATATGAGCAAGTTCTACAACGGAATTAAACTGCCTGTTGCTGAGATTCATATTGTTTTCAAAGACACTCGCGCCAGTGTTCGTTACCCATTCTTTGGCCAATTTGGATTTTTGGGTTCGGAAAAAAGAACCGATTACATTTAGAGCCAATTCATCTTTTTTGCCAATATTTTTATTAAAGTAAAGGTCTAAAACGGGATTGATATATTTCTCATTATCAGAGTTTATAGTTGAGTTTTGTGTAGTGAGCGCTCCTTGGATAAATTCACTTTCTCCATTTGCCCTCGAAAAATAATGGTTCATATTCAAGTTTAATTTAGCTTGAAATGCATAGCTGTTTTCCTTTGAATTTGAATATGTTGCGGAAATTTCTTGGATTGTGTATCCGAAATGATCCGTTTGAAATTCATCAGAACGATATTTCTGGCCATTCAAAAGATATTCGTAAGTGCTGTGATAGTTTCGGTTATCATAGTCTCTGAAACCCAGATTGTAATCCAGTCCAAAAGTATTTCTGCCTCTCGTGTAGGTGAAATACGCTGAACCATTCACAAACCCAGTAAGAGTGGCATTTTGTACGCTGGCTCCTCCCGTGTAGCCGTTTTCTGGATTTCTCGTAATGACATTAACCACCAAATCTGCCTTGTTTGCCCATCTTGTAGGCGGAACATCGTAATAATCAATTCTGACAACGGCTTCAGGTTTTATCCCTTGAAGCTGCAGATTGGTGGATTCTCTCCCATTGATAAGGATAAGAATTTTCCCGCCGCGGATACTGCTCACATTATTAGAAACAGGGTCTAATTGTAGCTGAGGAATACTCACCACCAGGTCTTTTGCGTACCGTGCAGACTCTATTGCTTTTTCATCAAAAGAATAAGAAACATGATCAGAAAATACTTTTCTTTTCTGAGATTTTATGATGACTTCTTGGATTTCTTTGACATTAGAAATGCTGTCTTTCGCTGTGTTTTCTTGACAAAAACCTTGCAAAGATGCAAGGAAAGCCAAGGCGTGTAGTGTTCTCTTGTTCATGGGGTTTATTTTTTGATTAGTTTGAGTTTTATGGTATAAATCTTTATTTTTTTCTCAAAAATACATATAAAAAATTAAAATTAAAATTAAAATTAAAATTAAAATGTAATAGCGACTAAATTAAAATAGTAAAGATTTGATTTATAGAGTTTAATGTGGTTTAATTCAACCAGTTTTTAAAATCCTTTACTCGCTCTCGGCTGATACTGATTTCTTCTGCTGGCTGGATGCGGAGTTCCACTTTATAATGTGGCGAAGTGTGGATATTTTTGATGTAATTGATGTTAATAATAGACTGCCTATTCACACGAAAAAACAGCGAAGAATCCAAAACGCTTTCCAGCTCTTCTAAATTGAAATCCGTCGGGAAAGCCCTTTCAGAGGTCTGAGCGTAGACAATCTTGTTTTCGGTGTAGAAGCAGGAAATTTCTTCCACAGGAATTATCTTTAAATTATACCCAATTTTAACTAAAACTCGTTTTAAAGAAGGTTTTTCTTTTTGGATAAGTTCCTTGAAATTCAGATTGTTATAAAACTGCTCCTTTGGAAGGAAATTTTTAAATTTATCAATCGCTTTAGTTAAATCTTCTAATATAATGGGTTTCAATAAGTAATCAATAGAGTTGAGTTTGAAAGCCCGCAGCGTATATTGGTCAAAAGCTGTCGTATAAATGATGAAACTCTGGGTAGGAACTTGCTCAAAAATATCAAAATAAAGCCCATCGCCAAGGACAATGTCAGAAAAAATAAGCTGTGGATGCTCATGCGTTTTGAACCATTCTACGCCTTCCTCCACCGAGTGAATGACCGCTGTGATTTCTAAATCAGGAAACTGTAAAAGCATTCTCTGGAGCTGTCTCGCCGCTGGTTTTTCATCTTCTATAATGCTGACTTTCATTTTTTAGTTTTTAAAGTTAAATATTTTTTTTAATCCAAAACGAATGCCCACTCGTTTGAAACGAATAAGCATTCATTAGGAAAACACTCGTTATTAAATTTCTTTTTCCTCCTTTTCCATGATTTCACGAACTTTTCTTTTTTCCCAAGAATTCCCAAAAGGAGAGAATACGCTCAGTCCATTCATCACCACCCCGAAACCCCAGCCTAAAAGCGGCCACCAGAACCAAAGATGGTTAGGATTGTGATACAGATTAAGACAGATAAAGAAAGTGTTCATAACCAAGTAGGTGATGAGGTGCATGTAGAAAGATTTGATTTCTTTCATTCTTTTGTAAGCTCTGTCATAAGCGGGATTTTCGTTAGTTGTTTGCATAATTTTGATTTTTGAAGTTAATAAAATAGGGATTTTTACACTGAAATGATTTTCAGTTTTTTCTATAGATACTTTTTTGTTCGTAATTAAATTATACCGAGCCAAAATGTTGTTTAAGCCAATTCCAGAGGACTGATGGATGGATTTTCGTGGCTGCAGATTGTTTTCTACGATTAAATATTGATTTTCTGAATATACTCTGATTTTCAGAGGTTTTTGTGCTGTTGCGAAATTATGTTTGATGCAGTTTTCCAAAAGAAGCTGTAACGAAAGCGGCACGATGAAAGCTTTTTTGACCTCTGGTTCTATTTCAAAATGAAAAGAAACGCTGTCTTCAAAACGAGCCGTGAGCATCTCACAATAGGTCTCCGCAAAGTCCAATTCCTCCTCTACGCTTACCAATTCCTTGTCTTTTTTATCCAAAATATATCGGTAGATTTTGGACATTGATGCGGTAAATTCCTGCGCTTTGTGCGGGTTTTCATCAATCAGGGAACTCAGCACATTCAGCGAATTGAAAAGAAAATGCGGGTCGAGCTGGTTTTTGAGGCTTTCAAAACGGACATTGGCCGAAGTTGCGATGATTTTCTGCTCCACCACCTGAGTCATTGCAGATTTTTTCCACTCTATCATAAAGCTTCTCGCATGAAGGAAGGCGGAAACTCCCAGAGAAATAAGGATATTAAAAATATGAATCCACCACATTTTTTCTGTCCAAAAAACTTCAATGGGTGTTTTTTGTATCAAAATGAAATTGATGTAGTTACACAAAAGTACACTCGCCACACTCACCAAAATAGTGAAAATAATTCCAAAAGTCACACGCTCATAGGTCTGTGATATCCAGTCCCATCTTTGGCTGAGAAAATTATTGAGCAACATCTGGCTGAACCCGATAGTATAAATGTAAAGGACAGAAATACAGAAATCCAAAAAGAACTTTTCCAAAGTGGGATTCTGCACCCAGAACATTCCTAAAAAAGCAGCAACACCAAAGGAAATAAAAAGACAGATGAAGAAAAACTTTTTCATAGTTCTTGTTTTTTGATGATTCAAAGGTATAACAGATTTCTGATGAAAACTAAAAAAATAAACTGAGTGGTCGTTTTTGAATACTGAGCTGTATTTTCTAATATAAAATTAAACAAAATCCCGCTCATTTCAGAATGAACGGGATAGAATATTTAGCAGAAAACTGATTTTATTTCAGTTGTCGGATGCCCATTTCATAGAACCCGAAACTTAGCAAATCAGCATTTTCATTGATAACTTGGTCTGTAGAACGCCCAGCACCATGTCCAGCATTCATTTCTATTCGGATAAGAATAGGATTCGGACAGCTTTGTTTTTCTTGTAGCTCAGCTCCGAATTTAAAGGAGTGCGCAGGAACTACACGGTCATCATGGTCGCTGGTGATAATCATCGTAGAAGGGTAGCACACGCCTTTTTTCACATTATGAACAGGCGAGTAGGATTTTAGGTATTCAAACATTTCTTTACTATCCTCAGTTGTTCCGTAGTCATAAGCCCAGCCGGCACCAGCAGTAAACTTGTTATAACGAAGCATATCCAATACTCCCACACCAGGGAAAGCCACTTTGGCAAGGTCTGGTCTTATAGTCATGGTAGCTCCTACAAGAAGTCCGCCATTAGAACGCCCAGAAAGAGCCATATATTTAGGCGAAGTGTATCCGTTCTTTTGTAGGTATTCTCCTGCTGCGATGAAGTCATTGAATACATTTTTCTTCTGCATTTTAGTTCCTGCATCGTGCCATTTTTTACCATACTCACCACCACCACGGATGTTTGGAACGGCGTAGATTCCTCCGTTTTCCATCCAGATAGCATTTACAGGCGAGAAAGAAGGTGTAAGACTTACATTAAACCCTCCATAAGAATACAGAATAGTAGGGTTTTTACCATCTCTTTTTAATCCTTTTTTGTAATTGATCATCATCGGTATTTTAGTCCCATCTGCTGAGGTATAAAATACTTGTTCAGATACATAGTCATCAGGATTAAACTTCACTTTAGGTTTTTGGTGAACTTGGTATTTCCCTGTAGTCAAATTATATTTATAAATTGTGCTAGGCGTGATGTAATTTGTAAATGAAAAATACAGCTCTTTTTCTCCTGTTTTCCCTTCGAAACCATCTGCTTTCCCAGCTCCAGGAAGTTTGATATCACGGATAAGTTTTCCGTTGTAGTCCAGCTGTTGCACGAAAGAAATAGCATCTTTCATATACTTAGCAAATAGGTATCCGCCGCCAGTAGAGATAGACAGCACATTTTCTTTTTCTGGGACTACTTCTGTCCAGCTGTTAGGATTATTGATATTGAATTTCACTATCTTTTTGTTTGGAGCATTTTTGTCCGTGATAGCATAGATGAAATCGCCTTTGGTGTCGATTACATTTGTATTAAAATCATACCCAGTCTGTACAGGAACGAAGTCTGTTTTTTTCTTTAAATCTTTGATGTAAAGTTCATTTCCATTCGTAGCATTCGCCGCAGAAATGATTAGAAATCTCTGGTCATCAGAAACGCTGGCAGAAAGATATCTTCGTTTAAAGTTCTCTCCACCAATGATGAGCTGGTCTTCGGACTGCTTAGTTCCTAACTTGTGGAAATAGATTTTGTGCGTGTCTGTCTTTGCAGAAAGTACGCTTCCATCAGGTCTGTCATAGCTGGAATAGTAGAAACCTTCATCGCCAAGCCATGCAATTCCGCTGAATTTCACATCTACAAGGGTTTCATCGATTTGCTTTTTGGTAATGGCATCTAGGATGATGATTTTATTCCAGTCACTGCCTCCTTCGGAGATTTTGTAAGCAACGAGGTTTCCTTTTTTATTAAAGCTGATTCCCGCCAAGGAAGTTGTCCCGTCAGCTGAGAATTTATTAGGGTCAAGGAATACTTCGGTTTTTCCGTTTTTGTCCTTTCTGTATAGAACATACTGCGCCTGAAGTCCATCGTTTTTATAGAAATAAGTGTAATCTCCCTCTTTGAATGGAGCAGAAATTTTTTCATAATTCCAGATGTTTTTCAGCTGTTTCGCGATGTCCTTTCTGAAAGGAATTTTAGTCAAATAATTATTAGTAAAATCCACCTCGCTTTTTACCCAGTTTTTGGTGTTTTGGGACATGTCGTCTTCCAGCCAATGGTAAGGGTCTTCTACCTTCGTACCGAAATACTCATCGGTGTGGCTTATTTTCTCTGTTTTAGGATAATTGTGTTGAGCGTTCATAAATGAAATGGCAGCTAAACCCACTGCGCAGCATAATGTTTTGTTAATCATAACTAAAGATTTTTCCCAAATATAATTAAATTTCCCATTGTGAAAAGTAGTTTTCATTAAAATCTTTATTTTTGCCTTATGATAAATTTTTTAAAGACTAAAATTGCCTTACTTTGGGCAAAAAAACATACCCAAAACGCTGAAACCTACAAACAAAATGCAGCAGCTGACCAAGAAAAACTTTTGTTTTCTTTATTAAAAACAGCCAAAAATACCCTTTTCGGTAAAGAACATCATTTTGGAGAAATCCAGTCTGTCAGGGATTTTCAGGAAAAAGTTCCTATCAGTGATTATGAGGATTTAAAGTCCTATATAGAGCGCATAAAAAACGGAGAAAAAGATATCCTATGGACTTCCCATCCAGAATATTTCGCTAAAACATCTGGGACGACATCAGGCGCAAAGTATATTCCCATTTCAAAGGAGGGAATGCCTTACCAAATAGCAGCTGCACAATCGGCGATATTCCATTACATTGCCCAAAAGGACAATGCAGATTTCGTGGCAGGAAAAATGATTTTTCTGCAAGGTTCTCCAGAGCTGGAAGAAATCAACGGCATCAAAACAGGCAGGCTTTCGGGAATTGTGGCGCATCACATCCCAAATTATCTTCAAAAAAATAGACTGCCTTCCTACGAGACTAACTGCATAGAAGACTGGGAAACCAAAGTGGATAAAATAGTGGAAGAGACTGAAAATCAGAACATGACTTTGATTTCTGGTATTCCGCCGTGGCTCATCATGTATTTTGAAAAACTGATTGATAAAAAAGGAAAAAAAATAAAGGAAATTTTCCCAAATCTTCAGCTCATCATCACAGGAGGAGTCAACTACGAGCCTTACCGAGAAAAAATGGAGCATCTTTTAGGTGGCGAGGTGGATATTATTCAGACTTTCCCTGCGAGTGAGGGTTTTTTTGCTTTTCAAGATGACTACACACAGGAAGGACTTTTGCTCTTGACTAATCATGGGATTTTTTATGAATTCGTTCCATTGGAAGAGTTTGGGAAACCTAATGCGAGGAGATTGACCTTGTCAGAAGTTGAACTAAATAAAGATTATGCTTTGGTTATCAGTACTAATTCTGGGCTTTGGGCGTATTCCATCGGTGATGTAGTTCGTTTTATTTCTAAAAATCCTCACCGAATTTTGGTGAGTGGGCGGACGAAACATTTTACCTCTGCTTTTGGAGAACATGTGATTGCTTTTGAGGTCGAGGAAGCTATGAAAGCCACTGTGGCAAAGCACCCAGCGCAAATCACCGAGTTTCACCTTGCACCGCAGGTAACGCCTGAAAACAAGGAACTTCCTTATCACGAGTGGTTTATAGAATTTGAGAAACAGCCAGAGGATTTGGAAGAATTTAGGAAAACGCTGGATTTGGAGATGAGGGAGCGAAATGTTTATTATGATGATTTGATTTCAGGGAATATTCTTCAATCATTGAAAATCAGTTGTTTAGCCAAAAATGCTTTTCAAGAATACGCCAAAGCAGAAGGAAAACTGGGCGGACAAAATAAAATCCCACGACTTGCCAATGATAGAAAAATAGCAGAGGTTTTGGAAAAGTTTAAGGAAATGACATAATCAAACGATGAAAAATATAAAAATCTTATTGCCCAAAGACAAGCTTGATGATAGTAATTTAGAGAAAATAAAATTATTAAATGATTCTGATTTGTCTCAAATTACAAGTGAATTGCTAACTTGGACACAAGATGCTAATTGGCCTATATTTCCTAAAATTGTAGAAATTATTGTGGCAAGACAAGATTTGTTCATTAGTGAAATTTCCAAAGTTTTCCAAACAGATGATTTGATTTGGAAATATTGGATTTTGACAAATATCTGCCCTAAACTTAGTTTAGAAAACATAGATTTCTTGAAAAAAGATTTTGATAATATGGTAAAGGTTTTATCGACAAATATGGAAGAAAAGGAAATTTTAGAATTGATAAATACATTAAGAAAATAAACAATGAACCTAAAAATATCACTTGATGCCCTAAAAGCCTTAAAGAATCAGGAGTTTAGAAACCTTATTACAGGACGGTTTTTCATTATCCTTGCTTTTAAGATGACTTCCACGCTTTTGGGCTGGTGGGTTTATGAGCTGACGGGCGATCCGTTTTCTATCGGGCTGATTGGTTTGTCTGAGGTGATTCCTGCGGTGGGATGTGCCTTGTATGCTGGGCATTTCATTGATATGAATGAAAAGAGAAGACTTCTGCTCATTTGTAATTTTGCTTATGTTGTTCTTCTTGGGTCGTTGCTTATTCCTGCATGGTCGCAGGCGAGTTTAAGGATTAGTAATAAGGAAATTACTTATTTTATTTATTTTGTGGTTTTTCTTACCGG
>CAUSFO010000002.1:0-58067 GCA_963530895.1 uncultured Flavobacteriaceae bacterium
ATTTTCATCTTCCCTCTTTTCCACTCTGTCTTTCGGCTTTTTACAACTTAGTAATAGACCGAAAGACAAAATGATAATTGATAAATATTTCATTATTTCATACTTTTTAGAAACCAGCTACCCCTCCTTCCCCAAGAAATAAAAACCTTTCAGTGTGTGGAGATGGTCGCCTATTTTAGGCTTTCTTTGACATAAATCGTATTTTCTACAAAATTCCCATCTCCATCTTGATATAATTCAAAAAACGCACCTATAATATTTATTTTACTGCATTTTTCAATATTTTTAAGGATTGATTAGATTTACTGATTATATTTAGAATATTTTTTCATTGAGATTTTAAGATTTTCATAATCATCAAAATACATTTTACAATTATTCCCAACAGTAAAATACATAGCGCAATAATAATGATTGCTACAATAATATATTGACTATCTACATTATCTCCTATGCGCCTTCCTAAAAAAGTAAATATAGAAAATACACTGATAAAATATAAGAACCAAACACAGAGAATAACCACTATTATATTTAGTAATATTTTTAATAATTTGTTGTTCATTTTACTGTTATTCTTTGTTCAATTCCTTCAAATATTCTCCAAAAACAAACCAGCTACCCCTCCTTCCCTAAGAAATAAAGACCTTTCAGCGTGTGGAGATGGTCGCCTACATCTATTTTATCGGTCAGTGGTTTATAGATGTGGGAAACTCCGCCTGTCGCGATTACGAAACATTTATCCTTTACCTCGTTATTCACCCTTTCTATGAAGCCTTCCACCATTCCCAGATAGCCATAGACCATACCGCTGACCATACAGGAAACCGTATCCTGCCCCAAGACAGTTTTCGGTGGAGCCAGCTCTATCTCTGGGAGCTGGGCAGTCTGCTGAACTAAACTATTCAGCGAAGTGATAATCCCAGGCGCAATGATAACACCCTGAGTTTCACCATTTTCATCCACACAGCTCACCGTAAGGGCAGTTCCAAAATCTATGATAATCTTCTTTCTATCTTTGGGATAAAGGTGATGCGCCGCCACCAAATTGGCATAAATATCAGTTCCCATTTGGCTGGATTTATGGCTGACACCTGAGGGCGTGCTTCTATTTACCAAAACAGGTTCCAGACCATGTATTTTCTTCAAAGCACTGCTGATCACCGTTGTAAGCTGTGGCACCACAGAACCGATGATGATTTTCTGAAACTCATCTACTTTGACCTGATAAGCCTGATAAAACAAAAGAAACTGCGAATAAAATTCATCTTTCGTGCGGTAAGGCTTGGTGTTGATAACCCATGATGTATGGCATTCATCACCGCTAAATATCCCAAAACGGATATTCGTGTTTCCTATATTGACTACTAAAGTTTTGTTCATTTTCGTGTATTTTTGAAAAATTACTTATTTCACTTCCAAGAAGTTGTCCTCTGGATGCACATCGGCTAATCTTTGGGTAAAATCTATTCCCATAGCCTGAAGTTTTTCCTTCCCGAAAGGTATCGTAAAGGTGTAATGATTCGCCGTCCAGTTCCAATAACCAAGGGTAGTAAAATTCCCAAAGAAATCAGATTTTTTCGGCTCTCTCATCATATTGAGCGGAATGTGATAGTTCACTATTTTGTTATCTTTTGTCAATACAGAGAAGTCTATCGGCATTGGGATTGTTCCTTTATTAACAAGGGTAATGGTCGTAAATCCATCGCCATATTTTACATCTTTTATTGCGTAGTCTATGGTTTTAGTAGTGTTTATCCAGTAATGATAAAACCATTTCAGGTCCATTCCCGAAACTTTCTGTGCTATATGCATAAAATCACGCCCCGTAGGATGTTTCATAGACCATTCATCATAGTATTTTCTCATAATTTTAGACAAATTCTCTTCCCCTACGATATATCCCAGCTCTACTAAAAACAACTGCCCTTTGGTGTAAGATGCCACGCTGTAAGCCGAACCATGGTCATGGTGGTCAGCAAGCCAAACTGCTGGTTCTTCTATCTTTCTTTTCGTGAATGCCACATAGCTCTGGATAGCATCCATGAAAGGATTAGGCTGCGGCTGAACTGGCGGGAACAATCGGTAAAGAACAAAATCCTGTGCATAAGTCGTAAAACCTTCATCCAGCCAAGGAGCCACGCTCTCATTAGTTGCCAGCATCTGCTGATACCAAGAGTGCGCCCCTTCATGCACCATCAGACTCACAAGACCTTCCAAGTCTTTCGCTTCGCCCAGCATGAGCGTACACATTCCATATTCCATACCGCCATCTCCCCCTTGGATAAAGCTGTAGCTTGGATACGCATATCTTCCAAAAGTAGCATTCATGATTTGGAAAAATTTCACCGCAAGAGGTTTCGCTTCTTCCCAATATTTTGTTTTTTCTGATTTTTGATAAACGAAATATAGTTTAGGCCCATCGATTACGGTCATCTCTTCCACCGAAAAATCTGGGTCTGCCGCCCAAGCGAAATCCAAAATATTTTTGGCTCTCCATCTCCAAGTTGCCTTTCCGTTTCTATCTTCTTTGATTGTAGGATTTTGGGCATATCCTTTCACTTCATTAGGGTTTTGGAGTGTTCCTCCTGCTCCGATGACATAGTCTTTGTCAATATTGATTGTCACATCAAAATCTCCAAACGGCGCATGAAACTCCCTTCCTACATAGTCAAAAGTCGCCCAGCCGTCATAGTCGTATTCTGCGATTTTAGGATACCACTGGGACATGGACATTTCCACGCCTTCTCGGTTGTTTCGCCCTGCTCTTCGGATTTGGTGTGGAATCACCGCATCCCAGTCCATTGTGAAAGTTGTAGTGGAATTTGGTTTCAGTGGTTCATTCAGATAAACTTTCATTATCGTTTCCTGAACTTCGAATTTTAGGTCTTTGTCTTTTTGTTTTATCCAGTTTATTCTCTGGCTTCCCTCTTCATTAGCAGGAATAGAAGCCAAACGAGAGACTGGTTTCCCATTTACTTTGGTCATCAGACGCCCATCTGCATTCAGTCCTTGGTTGGTCACCCTTTGGTCCATCATGGAGTTAGGCTTAAAGGCATTCCAATACAGATGAAAATACACCACTTTCAGCTCATCAGGCGAGTTGTTGGTGTATTCTATGCTCTGTTTTCCGTGGTAAGAATAGTTAGATACATCTACATCGATGTTCATTTTGTACTTCACATATTGCTGATAATAAGCTCCTTTCTGAGCAGACAGCATGAATGAAAAGCAAAAGCCGATTAGTAAAATTACTTTTTTCATATTTATAAATTATTGTTTATTTCTTCTGTAAAAATATTTTTGCATTAAAACACCAGATTTTGTTTAAAAAATCACTTTAACGCTTTTATTTATGCAAAAATAAAGTTTTAGTTTTATTTTTGCACTATGAAAAATTTTCAAGGCTCTTTTGAGAAAATGAACTTCCTCTCTGCGAATAAACTTCCTTTCTTTTTCATGATTGATTTTTTGGCTCAAAATATCATCATTCTCGAAGAAAAAGATTTGGAAAAGGCAGATATTTTCATCAAATTTCCTGACTTCAAATTTGAAAAACCCATTCAAAATTCAGAAAAAAATATTTTCTGGGAAAATTTCCCACAGAGCAAGGAAGATTACCAAAAAGGCTTTGAAATTGTTCAAAAAAACCTGAAAGGCGGAAATTCCTACCTTGCCAACTACACCTGCCAGACAGAGATAAAAACCAACCTTTCTTTAAAGGAAATTTACAAAATTTCTGATGCGAAATACAAAGTCTATTACGATGACCAATTTGTGTTTTTTTCGCCAGAAACTTTCGTGGAAATCAAAGAAAATAAAATTTTCACCTATCCGATGAAAGGCACTATCGATGCCTCTGTGGAGAACGCTATCAATGTCCTAAAAGAAGACAGAAAAGAACTTGCCGAGCATTATACGGTGGTGGATTTATTACGAAACGACCTGAGCATGGTGGCGGATAATGTCCAGCTGGAAGAGTTCCAAAGGATAGATTTCATCAAAACTCGCCAAAGGGATTTATACGCCATGAGTTCCAAAATTTCAGGAGAGCTAAAACCTGAATTTCAGCAAAATATAGGCGACATTTTCCAAAAACTGCTTCCCGCAGGGTCTATTCTGGGTGCGCCGAAAATGAAGACTTTGGAGATTGTTTTAGAAGCGGAAAATTACCAAAGAGGCTTTTACACGGGAGTTTGCGGCTGGTTTAACGGCAGAAGTCTGGACAGTTGTGTGATGATCCGCTTTATAGAAAAAGAAAACGAAAAATTCTACTTCAAAAGTGGCGGCGGAATCACCCATATGAGCCAGCTGGAAGATGAATATCAAGAAATGAAAAATAAAATATATGTCCCAATTTATTGAAAGCATAAAAGTAGAAGACCAAAAAGCATTCTTATTAGACCTTCATCAGCAGAGGGTTCGCGAGACTTTTGCACATTTCGGGAAGGAGTGCAGTATAGATTTAGAAAAGATTTTCAAGGACTTAGAACATGATGAAGACGGGCTCTACAAACTGCGTATCGTGTATGATTTGGAAGGGAATTTCAAATCCCAAATGCTTCCTTACGCATTTCCTGAAATAGAAACTTTTGAACTTGTGGAAAATAATGATTTTTCGTACGATTTCAAATTCGCAGACCGCACAGAATTTGAAAAAATGAAGAAAAAAGCCCGAGCGCAGGAAATCATCATCGTGAAAAATGGACAGATTACGGACACTTCTTTTTCTAATCTTCTATTCCTAAAAAACCAAACTTGGTACACGCCTAAAAGTTTCTTGCTCAATGGCGTTCAGCGGCAAAACCTCCTAAAACAAGGAATAATAAAAGAAACGGAAATCACCCTGCAAAACCTAAACGAATTCTCTCATTTCCAGCTCATTAATTCCATGAATGAATTCAACCAAGATTTTGTGTATTCCATAGAAGAATTAAAATAAAAAGCGGATATCTATAGATATCCGCTTTTTATTTTTATAATTTTGTGTAAGTATTTCTTTTTGAACCATCACTACTTGTATAAACCATGGTATTACCATTAATTTCAAGTTTATACTTTGATCCTGAAGAGAATACAAGAATATCATTCTCTATTTTATAAGTTCCTCCACCAACAAGATTTTTTAAAGCTCTATCGCTATAACGCTTATAACCTCCATTTGCATCATAAACTTCATATGATTCAGTTGCTGGACTTTCTGTAAACTTCCCTCCTACTTTTCCTTCTTTTTTCGTCAGTTTCCATGTTCCTAAGATAGCCTGCTCTAAAGGAACTGCTGTTATAGCTGGTACATTACTATCACTACTTCTACTACATGATGTAAGTGAAGTTCCTACTAACCCTACAGCTGCAAGAGCAGCAATAGAAAACACTCTTCTAGATAATTTTTTAAATTTCATAAATTCTAAATTTTATGCTCCTAATAATATAATAAACTTAGGAACTGGTTGAACAATTATTTTTTAACCTGATTCATACAACAAATGTATAAAACACCTTTGCAAATTTAACAAATTTTTAACACAAAACCAAAACAACCTACTTTTATTTAGATTTTAAAAATCAAAATCATCGTTTTCCCTTGAAAAACTCACTGACCAAAAGGGAGCATTCTTCCTCTAAAATGCCCGTGATGATTTCGGTTTTAGGGTGGAGTTCTATTCCTTTGTTTAGAAAACCGCGCTTTTCATCCCTTGCTCCGATAATCAAGCGGGAAATCTGCGACCAAAACAAAGCCCCAGCGCACATCATGCACGGCTCCAGAGTCACATACATCGTACAGTCTTTCAGGTATTTACCACCAAGGAAATTAGCCGCCGAGGTTATGCTCTGCATTTCGGCGTGGGCTGTGATGTCGTTTAGTCGTTCGGTGAGATTATGCCCTCTTGCGATAATTTTATTATTACAAACTATCACACAGCCTATCGGAACTTCCTCTTCTTCAAGGGCATAGTGAGCCTCTTGCAGGGCCGCTTTCATAAAATATTCGTCGGAAAACATATTTCTAAATGTTTCAGCAAAAATAGAAAATAAAAATCTGCTTTCATGGGAAATGTTCTTTTCTGTTATATTTTTCTAATTTTGCAGCGATGACAAAACTAAAATCGAAAATCCACAACGCCCTATCCCTTCTCTTCCCAAATAACAAAGCAGAATATCTTTTATTCGGCTTATTTGTGCTTGTTTATGGGAGTTTAGGAAGTATCATCGCACTGAGATACCGCATCATTTTCGATGACCGTATTCCATGGGATGCTTATTTTAGTTTTGATAACCGAGCAATTATCATGACTGGTGGAGGTTTTGAACGGCATCCGCTGTCTATCTATTTTTTTGATTTTTTACGAAATTTTGCACTTTTCGTTTCTGGCGGCAAGAAAAACGAGATTTTCAGGCTGGTTTGGGCTTGGCTCAGCACCATTACTATTAGTTTGACCTTGGTTCAGATTTATAAATATTTGACCAATATCACTTTGATTTCTAATAAATCAGCGTGGCTTTTGACCGTTTTCTTTGCTTTTTTCTCCACAAATATTCTTTTGTCTTTTACGCCCGAAACTTACACTTATTCGCTTTTTCTTCTGACCTTTTTTAATTATTACACTGCAAGAAAAATCCAGCAGAAACAGAGCATTCTTTTTTTCCCATTGATGCTCTCTGGCGTGGCGATTGGAGGGCTTACCATCACGAACATTGTCAAAACTTACATTCCTATTTTATTTGAAAAAAGACTTTTCCTGTCTTGGAAAAAATTCTGGCAAGCAACTCTGAAAGTAGCCCTTTCCGCTGGAATTTTTATTCTATTGTTCCTGATGCGGATGGATTTTAATTTAAGGCAAATTTTAACTAAAACTGATGAGCAGTATGAAAAGTTTTCCAGCGCCAAACCCATACCTTTTTGGGATATGGTAACCTCTTGGTTTTTAGGCGGAAATATATTATTCCCTGGATTCATCATTAAAAACTATAACAACAAGAAAGGATTTGAATACAAAGCCCTTTTTATGGATGTTTACAAGTCCGATTGGCCTTATCTCTTTGTTGGAATTTTGCTCATATTGGTGATTTGGAGCATTATAAAAAACTTTAAAAACACTTATTTTCAGATACTTACACTTTCGTTTTTAGTAGACATCATCATACACTGCATCCTAAAATTCGGGCTCAATGTTTCCTACATCTATGGAGGACATTTCGTTTTTGTTTATCCGCTGTTCCTTGGCTGGCTATTCCATTCTTACCAAAAACAGCCCAAAATCCTGAATTTCTTGGTTTCTATCGTTCTTGTTCTGTGTGTTTATTTGGCGGCAAATAACATCTACAGAATGAATGATTTTTTCATTTTTTTGGAAACTTATTATAAATAGTTTTTCTCTTTTCGATGATTTTTCTTTAAAAAATGTAAATTTTTATCACTGAAAATCAACAACTTACAAAAAACCTGTAAACTTGGAAACTTTTTTTTACTTTTTTGTTTCCTGGTTTTTATATATTTGCAAAACAAAATCGGACAAGATATGAAAGACACTATATTAGAAAAATCAAAGGAACTATTCCTTAGGAATGGCTTTAAGACCGTTGGGATGGATGATATTGCACAATCTCTTCATATTTCGAAAAAGACCATTTATCAGTATTTTCCATCAAAAGAAGATTTAGTAAAGGCTACTCTGGATTATGTGTATAATCTGGCTTTCAGCAAAGTTGCAGAAATATCAGGAAAATGCGAAACTGCTATCCATGAGCATTTCAAAATCAAAGAATCAATAGATGGTATTTTAGGGAAGGATTTTGAAACTTCTCCTTGTTTCTTTCAGCTGAAAAAATATTACCCAGAGCTTTGTTATGATTTTGAAAAAAGACGCTGTAAGGATGTGAAAACCCACATCGAAAAAAACATAAGTGAGGGAATAAAACAAGGTGTCTACCGAGAAAATTTGGATAAAACTTTTCTGGCCGTCCAGTTTATCGCAGGAAGTGATGCCATTGATTTGTATGAAGCATTCCCAGAAGAAATAGGAAAAAGTATATCAATAAAAGAACATGATAACAAATTTTTAGAATTTTATCTAAGGTCAATCGTAACTCCAAAAGGTTTAGAAATAGTAGAAAATTTAATAAAAAATGAAAATGAAATATAGTTTATCAATAGCTTTGGCTCTACTGAGCTTCTTCCCAAAAGCGCAGGAAGAGCTGACGCTCAGCAAAGCGGTTAATTATGCCCTAGAACATAAAGCTGAGGCTGTAAAAGCCAAATTAGAATACGAAAACGCAGAGTACCAGATAGAGCAGGTGCGTGCAGCTACACTTCCGCAGGTAAATGTCGCAGGAAGTCTCACATACAACCCTATTCTGCAACAGTTGAGCTTTATGGGAAATCAAGTAAAAATAGGTAACCCATGGCAGACTTCAGCAGGAATTTCCGTTACTCAGCAGTTGTTCAACCAAAGTGTTTTCATCGGTCTGAAAGCCGCAAAAACCACTCGTGAGTTTTATGCTATCAATCAGCAACTTACCAATGAAAACCTGATAGAAAAAGTAGCTACAGCTTACTATCAAGTTTATCAAACACAGCAAAAGCTGAAAACTGTGGAGACGAATCTAAACAGCACCACTAAAACCAGAGACATCATAGAAGGACTGTACAAAAGTGGTCTGGCTAAAAAAATAGATTTAGATAGAACCAATGTAGCAGTGAACAATCTGAAAGCCTCTAAACAGCAGATTTTAGATGCATTGCAACTACAAGAACATTCCCTGAAATTCATGATAGGAATGGACATCAATAAAGCCATCGTGATGCCAGAGGACACCTTTGATGCTACGCCTGCCCTTCTAGGAAATGAAGCAAGTGTGGAGAACAGAACAGAAATCAAAGTTATCAATAAACAGCTGGAACTCTTGGAGCTGGACAGAAAAGCCAAAAAAGCGGAATACTATCCTACTTTGGCGCTTTCAGGAAATTTTGGCTACACTGGTGTAGGGCAAAAATTCCCTTGGTTTAGTAAAGATGAACGCACATTCTACTACAGTGCAGCGAGCATTGGGCTAAGCCTAAACATTCCTGTTTTCAATGGGTTTTCTACAAGAGCCAAACTTCGCCAAGCCGATGTGAACATCAGAAAAGCTGAAGTGGAAAAAAGGGAAGCAGAACTGGCAATCAGCCTAGATATAGAAAATGCTAAAACTCAGATTAACAATAGTTTAATCACCATCAACACTCAAAAAGAAAATGTAGATTTAGCGAAGAGTGTTTTGGAAAACACACAAAATAACTATAAATATGGGCTTTCAACACTTACCGATTTATTGGATGCAGAAAAAGCCTACGCAGATGCGCAAAACAACTATACCAACGCTCTGCTGGAATACAAAATAGCTGAAATAAAACTAATAAAATCAAGAGGAGAACTAAATACATTAACAAAATAAATTTAAATAAAAATGAAAAAAACAATCATAACAATCGCTTTAATCGGAGCTTCAATCGCTGGAATTGTCTTCGTTTTAAATAAAAATAAAGAAAAAAGTGAACAGGCAACAGCTATTGTAGCGGAGAAAAACGCCAATGTAGCCGTAAGAGCAGACATCGTAGATTTCAGAAGCGTGAATACTCAATACGAAGCCAACGGAACTTTCCAAGCGAAGCAGGAAGTCGCTCTTTCCGCTGAAACTCAGGGTCGTGTGGTTCGTGTTTTAGTAAACGAGGGAAGCCATGTAGGCGCTGGGCAGGTTCTTGCCATCATCAAAGGTGAACAGCAGAATGTAAATGTACAAAATGCACAGGCGGTCTATAACAACGCCCTAGCCGAAGTAAAGCGTTTCGAGAGTGCTTACGCTTCAGGAGGTGTGACCAAGCAGCAGCTTGACCAAGTTCGCCTCCAAGCGCAAACTGCTAAAAACAGCCTTCAAAGTGCACAGCTTAGTGCTTCTGATGTGAATGTAAGAGCTTCGTTTTCAGGAATTATTAACAAGAAAAATATAGAGCCAGGTTCTTTTGTGGCGCCAGGGCAGGCTTTATTTGAAATTGTAAACATCGGCTCACTTAAATTAGAAGTAAAAGTAGATGAAAAACACATTGGTTCTGCGAAAGTAGGACAGACTGTGGAGGTTTCTTCTTCGGTTTATCCAGATGAAAAATATTCTGGTGTGGTTACCTTCGTCGCTCCAAAAGCCGATGCCAGCCTAAACTTCCCAGTAGAAGTGGAAATTAAAAATAATACCAACAACACCCTAAAAGCGGGAATGTACGGAACGGCATATTTCGGAGAGAAAGAAAACAGCCAAGTTCTGACCGTGCCGAGAACAGCCTTTGTGGGAAGTGTAAGCTCTAACCAAGTTTATGTCATCAAAAACGGAAAAGCAGAGCTGAAAACCATCACCTCAGGAAGAAACTTCGGAGATTATATAGAAGTGCTTTCTGGATTATCAAAAGGCGACCAAGTAGTAACCACTGGACAAGTGAATCTTTCTGACCAAACTCCAGTAGAAATCATCAAATAAATTAGAAAATTATGAATTTACCTGAAATATCCATAAAGCGTCCGAGCATCATCCTCGTTCTCTTTATCACCCTTACCTTAGGAGGGATTTTCTCTTACAGCCTTCTCGGCTATGAGCTTATCCCAAAAATGGAGACCAACACCATCACTGTGCAGACAGTTTACCCTGGTGCCTCGCCTTCTGAGGTGGAAAATACCGTTACCAAAAAAATAGAGAATGCGGTATCTTCTATGGAAAATGTAAAAAAAATAGAAGCTAAATCCTTTGAAAGTTTGTCTCTGGTAGTCATTACCCTAAATACAGGAGCAGATGTAAACTACCTAATGACCGATGCCCAAAGGAAAATAAACGCCATCGTCAGCCAGCTGCCAGATGATGCCAAAACACCATCTTTGAATAAATTCTCTCTGGATGATGTACCGATTATGAACCTTTCGGTGACTTCCAAAATGTCTGAAAAAGAACTCTACGATCTTTTAGACAAAAAAATCCAGCCTATTTTTTCCCGTGTGAATGGAGTTGCACAGGTGACCATGGTGGGTGGTCAGGAGAAAGAAATCCAAGTGAACATTCACCCTGAAAAATTAGAAGGTTATGGGCTGTCTATCGCACAGGTTCAGCAGGTTATCGCAGCATCCAACTTGGACTTCCCAACAGGAAACGCGAAAACGAGAGAAAAACAGACCATCATCCGTCTAATGGGTAAAATAGGTTCTGTAGAAGAAATGAGAAGACTGCCTATCACTACGCCTTCTGGAATGATGATTCGCCTTGGAGATATCGCAGATATACAGGATGGCGAGAAAGATGTAGAAAAAATCGCGAGAATCAACCAAAAAAACACCATCCTCTTACAGGTTACCAAGCAGTCTGATGCCAATGCCGTGGAGGTAAGTGAAGCCATCAAAAACACTATAAAAACCGTAGAAAAAGACTACGAAAAACAAGGAATAAAATTAGAAATAGCGAATGACACTACAGACTACACGCTGAACGCCGCGAATAATGTGATTTTTGACTTGTTCTTGGCTATCGCTTTGGTAGGATTTATCATGCTGTTCTTCCTACATAGTTTGAGAAATGCAGTGATTACGATGGTGGCGATTCCTCTTTCATTGATTGCTACTTTCATCGGATTGTATTTCATGGGATACACGCTAAACCTAATGTCCTTGCTTGGGCTTTCGCTAGTGGTTGGTATCTTGGTGGATGACGCCATCGTGGTTATCGAGAACATTCACCGCCATATGGAGATGGGTAAAAACAAAGTCCGCGCGGCTTATGATGGAGCCTCTGAGATTGGATTTACCGTTACGGCGATTACTTTGGTTATCGTGGTGGTATTCCTTCCGATTGCTATGGCTACGGGACTTGTAGCGGATATCTTGGTGCAGTTCTGCGTTACAGTAATGATTTCTACAATGCTCTCCCTATTGGTATCCTTTACTATCGTGCCTTGGCTGTTCTCTAGAGTAGGAAAACTAGAACATATCAACGAAAATTCTTTCTTCGGAAAAATGATTTTCGGTTTTGAAAATATGCTGAACAACTTTACCCAAAGCATTGGTAATTTGCTAAAATGGGCATTGCAATCAGTAAAAACAAAGCTGATAACACTGGGAGTTACTTTAGTTCTGTTCTTGGTTTCTACTATTGGTTTGTTCTCAATGGGCTACATCGGAGTGGATTTCTTCCCGAAAAGTGACAAAGGCGAGTTTTTAGTTCAGTTTGAATTAGAAAAAGATGCCTCTATCGAGAAAACCAATAAACTCACACAGCAGGCGGAGCAGTACATCAGCGCTATTCCTGAGGTAGAAAAAATCATCACCACAGTAGGAAAAGCAGATGACGGGATGGCTTCCACTTCTGGAACGAAATACAAATCCCAAATCCAAGTTTTCTTGAAAAAAGATGGCAGTGTCAAAGAAAGTTCGGACATCTATTCAGCTAAACTAAAAAGAGAATTGGAGAAAAAAATCATCGGAGCGAAAATAAAAATCGTTCAGATGGGACTAATTGGCGCGGAGCAGTCGCCTATTAACCTGACTGTAACGGCAACTGACCTGAAAGATGCCTTGGAATTTGCAAAACAAGCAGCGAAACAACTGGAAAAAATCCCAGGAGCTTCGGAAGTAAAACTTTCCTCCGAAGATGGTAACCCAGAAATCAATGTAAAAGTAGATAGAGAAAAAATGACTTCTCTCGGGCTGAACATTGCTTCCGTAGGAAAAACGATGCAGATCGCCTTCTCTGGAAACACAGATTCTAAATATCGTGCTGGAGAATATGAATATGATATCAACATCAGATATGACGAAATCGGAAGATCTTCCATCGATGATGTTAAAAACCTGAAATTCGTAAGCGCTACTGGACAAGTAGTTCGTTTGGAGCAGTTTGCAGACATCAGCTATGGTTCTGGACCTTCACTATTAGAGAGAAGGGACAAAACACCTTCTGTATCCGTACAAGCAAAAGCAATTGGACGACCAACAGGTACCATCACAACTGAATGGCAGGAGCAGTTTTCTAAACTAGAAAGAAAAGCAGGGGTAGAATACAGATGGGGAGGAAATAAGGAAAACCAACAAGAAGGTTTTGGTACATTAGGACTTGCTTTGTTGGCTGCTATTGTGCTGATGTACTTAGTAATGGTAGCACTATATGACAGCTTTGCTACGCCGTTCATCGTGATTTTCTCTGTTCCACTTTCGTTCATTGGGGCTTTACTCCTAATGGCACTCACGAATCAGACGCTGAATGTCTTCACTATCTTGGGGATTATCATGCTCATCGGTCTCGTTGCGAAAAACGCCATCATGCTTGTGGATTTCGCAAACAATAGGAAAGCAGTAGGAGACAGCACCTTTGATGCTCTGGTAGCAGCCAACCAAGCTCGTCTTCGTCCTATCCTGATGACTACCATCGCCATGGTAGCAGGGATGATACCTATTGCGATAGCATCTGGAGATGGTGCGGATATGAACCGAGGGGTAGCGATCGTAATCATCGGAGGCCTGATGTCCTCACTATTCCTTACACTGATAGTGATTCCTGTGGTGTATTCTATCTTTGACAGCCTTGAAAGAAGGTTTAGCAAAGGAGAAAAAACAGATTACGCCAAAGAAATGGTCGCAGACTATGAGGCAAATGCCGATTTCAAAGATGAATTTGCTTCAAAACAATAATTAATAATTTTTCTTTTTTCCCTTCAAAGTTTAGCTTTGGAGGGATTTTTATTTATATTTTTGAGAAAGATGATTTATTTTTTCTTTTTAACAAAGCAAAAAAACTAAATTTGCGAATATTTTGTAATATGAAAATCATAGACCGCTATATTATTAAAAAATATTTGGGAACGCTGGGCTTTATGCTGGCGCTGTTATCCATCATTGTGGTAATTATAGATGTACAGTCCAAAGCTCCCAGAATAGAAGGAAACGGCTTCACCGTGGGATATTTCCTGCTTCATTTTTATCCGTTTTGGGTAGTCTATTTGGTAATTACCTTTATGTCTATTTTGGTTTTCGTTTCCATTATTTTCTTCACTTCGCAGATGGCTAACAATACCGAAATCGTAGCCGTTCTCAGTAGTGGTGCTAGTTTTCATAGATTTTCGCGCCCGTATTTTTATGTAGGAATTTTTCTGATGCTCCTCACCCTTGCTACCAATCATTTTATTCTTCCTTGGGCGAATGGAAAGAAAAACGAACTCATCATTTACACCTATAATAGCAGCAATAGGAATAAATACATAGATATCACGACCATCTCTGCACAGCTTTCGCAGACAGAATATGTTTTTATCAACAGCTACCACCAGCTCAACCAAAGAGGCTCTGGCTACAAGTATCAAAAATTTGACAAAAAAGGAAAAATGGTCTATCAGCTCATTGCTACAGATGTGGCTTGGGACAAGAAAGACAAACTCTTTCGCCTAAGTAATTACCTCGAAAAGACTATCAATCCTGATGATACAGAAACACTAAACAGCGGTAACGAAAAGACCCAAAGTTTCGGGCTCTCGCCAGAGGAATTATTCCCAAATGACCTAGAAGCGGAGAACAAAAACACTCCTGACCTTATAAAATTCATCGAGAGAGAAAAAATAAAAGGCAACAGCAACCTCAACACCTATCTAAACGAACTCCACCAGCGCACCTCTATGCCTGTGTCTATTTTCATTTTGTCTATTCTGGCATTGTCGCTTTCTTCTCAAAAACGAAGAGGAGGAATTGGACAGAATCTGGCTGTGGGTATCTCGCTGGCTTTCACATTCATTTTCTCCTTTGAGGTGCTGAAAGTTCTCTCTTCCAACCAAAGCCTTCCGCCGCTCCTTGCCATGTGGATTCCCAACATCATCTTCGGAGCTGTAGCTATACATTTGTATAGAAAAAGAGCAAATGAATAATCAGTAGAGCAGTTTTATTTCTTTATGATAAAACCTTTTCAGACTTTCATTTTCGAGGTCTATCCATAGATAACCTTGTTCATCTACTTTTTTGATTATGCCATTTTGTCTTATTTTGCCAATTTCAAAAACAGAGACTTCATCTTTTTTAAATAAAAAATGATGATATTGGTCTAATATTTTTTCCAAAGAAACAGGCTCGAAAACTTTTTCTAAAAAAAATGCGTGCATTTCTTTTGTCCAGTTTTCTAAATCAAATTCCTTTTTCGTTTGGGTAAGAATAGAGCCTGCTTTAGGGAGATTTTGGAAATTTCGCTGTAAAAGATTCAGCCCTATACCGACTATAAAATAAACATTTTTCCCTATCTTCTTTTTCTCAATGAGCATTCCTGAAACCTTTTTGTGATGGATGATGATATCATTAGGCCACTTTACTTCCACTTTGGTTTCTGTCTTTTTGGCAATAAAATCGCGTAAAATGTTTGCGGTATGGAAATTGAATAAGGTATCCGACTGCGAAACTTCATTTTGCAGCAAAGCCATAGAAAAAGCCAAATTTTGGTTCGGAGCGGTATCCCAAGTGTTGCCATACTGCCCTCTTCCTTTAGTTTGGTCAAAGGTGTAGAGTGTCAGTTCCCTGATGCCATCATGGCTTTTTAGTAAGTTGATAATCTCATCATTAGTAGATGAACACTGCTGAATGTAAAATAATGTATCCACTTCATAAATTTATGACGGATAAATATAAAAATATTTCTTTGATTTAAAGTAAAAAAGAATAAATTTGCAACTAATACAATATATATCTAAATGAGTATAAAATCAGAAAAACAACTTCTAATAAACACCATCATAGACAGTATCCAAGACACCAAAGGTGAGGATATTAGAATTTTGGATCTTACCAACATAGAAAATGCCGCTACAGACTATTTCATTATCTGTAGCGCAAATTCAAACACGCAGGTAAATGCTATCGCAGGAAATATCGAGAGAAGAGTAAGAAATGAGCTCAAAGAACGCCCATGGCATACCGAAGGTGAAGAAAACGCACTTTGGGTTTTAGTAGATTATATCTCCGTGGTGGTGCATGTTTTCCAAAAACACATCCGCGAATACTATGACATAGAAGACCTTTGGAGTGATGCCAAAGTAACTGTGATAGAAAATCAAGACAATTTATTTAACTAAGAAAAATATATGTATGAACAAAGGATTTAATTGGTTCTATGTAGTCATTCTCATTGCATTGGGAATGCTCTTTTATCCGATGCTTAGCTCATCTTCTACCGTCAAATCGATAGATGAGGATACATTTTTTGGCCTAATGCAGCAAGGAAAAATAAAAGAGATAAAAGTATACCGAGACACACACAAAGCTGATATATTTTTAACTTCAGAGGCAAGAAAAAAAACTGAAGAACAAAAAGATATAATGCTTCCTTTTTCACAAGGAGCAAATCCTGATTTGGAATTATCCTATGGGGATTTAAAATACCTTCAGGAAAGATTTCATGAAATAAAAAAGACCAACCCTGAGATAAAATCGGTAATTAATTTTGGAGATTCTGGTTCTGCTATGAAGAGTACTTTCATCTCCATGGCTATGTGGATTGGTTTTTCTGCCCTGCTCTACTACTTCCTTTTCAGAAGAATGGGCGGCGGCGGTGGAAGCAGCAGCGGTATGTTTAACATTGGGCGTTCTAAAGCCAAACTAATCAATGAAAAAGATGCTGTCATCACTTTTAAAGATGTGGCAGGTCTCGAAGGAGCAAAAGAAGAAGTGCAGGAAGTTGTAGATTTCCTAAAAAATGCTGAAAAATACACTAAATTAGGTGGTAAAATTCCGAAAGGAGTACTACTTGTAGGGCCTCCAGGAACAGGAAAAACCCTCCTAGCAAAAGCTGTGGCAGGAGAAGCAAAAGTACCTTTCTTCTCGCTTTCTGGGTCTGATTTTGTAGAAATGTTTGTTGGTGTGGGAGCGTCTCGTGTGCGTGACCTATTTGCTCAAGCAAAAGCAAAATCTCCTGCGATTATATTCATCGATGAGATAGATGCTATCGGTAGAGCCAGAAGCAAAAGCAATTTCAGTGGAGCTAACGATGAGAGAGAAAATACTCTTAACCAGCTACTTACAGAAATGGATGGTTTCGGAACAGATACCAATGTCATCGTGATGGCGGCTACCAACCGTGCAGACATCTTGGACAAGGCTCTTCTTAGAGCAGGAAGATTTGATAGAGAAATTTATGTAGACCTGCCTGAAGTCCACGAAAGAAGAGAAATTTTTGAGGTTCATTTAAAGAAAATTAAACTTGACCCATCTGTTGATAAAGAATTTTTAGCAAAACAAACTCCTGGGTTCAGTGGTGCAGATATCGCAAATTTATGTAATGAAGCTGCCCTTATCGCTGCGAGAAACAGACACGAAAGCGTTACTAAACAAGATTTCCTAGATGCGGTGGATAGAATAATCGGTGGTTTGGAGAAGAAAAATACAGCAATAAAACCTTCTGAAAAAAGAAGAGTTGCCATCCACGAAGCAGGGCACGCAACAATATCTTGGCTTACAGAACACGCCAATCCACTACTAAAAGTGACCATCGTTCCTAGAGGGCGTTCACTGGGTGCGGCTTGGTATCTTCCTGAGGAAAGACAGCTGACCACTACAGAACAACTATTGGATGAAATGTGTGCTACGCTAGGAGGGCGTGCTGCTGAGCAGGTGGTATATAATAATATCTCTACTGGAGCGCTTTCTGACTTGGAAAAAGTAACCAAAAGAGCCCAAGCTATGGTTACCATATATGGTCTGAATGACAAAATAGGAAACATTTCTTACTATGACAGCTCTGGACAGTCTGAGTATAACTTTGGGAAACCATATTCAGAGCATACAGCGAAGACCATAGATGAAGAAATATCCAAACTCATTGAAAATCAATACCAAAGAGCTATCAGAATTTTAACTGAAAACAAAGAAAAGTTAGAGGCTCTAGCGGATAAACTTATTGAAAAAGAAGTGATTTTCAAGGAAGATTTAGAAGAAATCTTTGGAAAGAGAGCATGGGAACCAGAAGTTGCTGTAACTTCTAAAAAAGAGGAACAAAATCCTACTCCAGCAGAAAACCCTGCTCCTGTGATTGATACTCCAGAGGAAGAAAAACCTTCCGAAAATGATGAATTAAAAGATTCTCAATCATAATTTAAAAAAACCTCTCTAAAAAATCAGAGAGGTTTTTTATTTATAAAAACTAAGGTTTATACTTTTTTGTAAAATTCTTCGTTATTTAATTCAAATAATATCAATTTTATTTATGGTTTCTTAGATAAAACCTACTTATTTTTTGATTTATTCAAAATTATTATTAACTTCGTAACCTAGTAGGATAATTTTCACATTATAATTGAGCTTTTTTAAAAACTTATTCGGTAAAATCTTCGGTGGCGAAGAAAAAAATAAATCTCCTCAAGGTCTTCTTGATTATGGAGACACACTTAAGCATGCCGATGTAGATTATAAATTTGCTCAACTGTTCACTCTCTCTGGAGGTGTTTTTAACTATTGTGCAAATGAAGCTGAAGCTCTTCCTATTCTTCATAAGATCATCGATTCTGAAAATATCACCTCTGTTTTCTGCTGTGATGAGGATTTACAGAAATTCTTAGATGTTACGAAAACGCCTTATACGAAATTATTGAGTGAACAAAATGGTGCTGCGTTTATCACTTGTGAATATTTAATCGCCTTCGATGGAAAAATCATGCTTTCATGTGACAATATACTGCATTTTGATAATCAAATGCTCCCTGAAAAAATCATCATCATGGCCAATGTTTCCCAGATAGTGGAAGACCTTAGCGAAGCCATGTCAAAAATTAAACGGAAAAATAATATAAAAAATTTGACATCAATAAGTGGCGGAAAATCAAATTTAGACAATCCAAACAAGAAATATCCAAAACTTTTCTTACTTTTGCTCGAAGATTAATTTTTTTAAATTTCTAAATTTTGGATAAGAATCTAATTCAGCGTATTATTTCTGGAGCAGTATATGGTTTGGTCATTTTTCTATGTACAACTCATTTTGGCTCTGTTTACTTAAAAGATTTCCTAAATATTAATGTAAAACAAGAGTATTTATATCTCTCTTTGATTTTATTTTTCATAGCAGTAGGTGCTTGGGAAGCGATTAAAATAATGAAATTCGGTGAAAGCTGGTGGAAATGGATAGTTTTCCCAGTGGGATTCATCGTTTTTTATAGATTTGGGATAAGATTCCTAAATCATGATTTTTACTTCATCTTTAATATCCAAGAGCTTTTGGGTATTGCCCTAGTTTTCATCGCTTCATTTACTTTATTCAAATACCCGAATGAACTTTATTATGACAATGGGAAACTGATATTCATCGTAATTTATGTATTTCTCTCGTTTTCATTTGCATTAGGGCTTCCAATGTTTAATTATTCCGAAAAACATTTTGGCTGGGAGACTTTTGTCTTGTTTACACTAATATGGAGCAGTGATGGTTTTGCGTATTTTGCTGGAAGAATGTTTGGAAAGCATAAAATGGCTCCGAAAATCAGCCCGAAAAAAACTTGGGAAGGTTTTGCTGGTGGAGTAATCTGCACCTTGATTTTAGGATTCTTCATTGAACAAAACATGCCTGAACTGAGAGGAAACTGGATTCTCGTAGGACTTCTTGTTTCTATTTTTGCTCCACTTGGAGACTTGGTAGAAAGTCAGCTAAAAAGAACTTTCGGCGTGAAGGATAGTGGAAACATCATCCCTGGGCATGGCGGTGTGCTGGACAGATTGGATAGCTTCATCCTATGTGCGCCTGTGGTATATTTATATTTTATTATAGAAAACTTAATTTAAATACATAAAATTATGACACTTCATAGAGAAGGAAAAGGGACTATTATTGTTTCTTTATTGGTTTTAACCTTGTTATCTGCCATTTCGCACTTTTTTCTTGGTAGATATTCGGTATTGGTAACCCTGCCTTTACTTATTTTATTTTGCTTGGTTGTTTGGTTTTTCCGTGTTCCAAACAGAAATATTTCAGAACATACGGACACTGTAGTTGCGCCTGTTGATGGGAAAGTAGTAATGATAAAAGAAGTAGAAGAAGACGAGGTTTTGAAAACAAAATGCCTTCAGATTTCTATTTTCATGTCGCCTCTCAATGTGCATATATGCAGATATCCTGTGACAGGAAAAGTTTCCTACCGAAAATACCACGCTGGGAAATACCTAATGGCTTGGAACGAAAAATCCTCCACAGAAAACGAAAGAACAACGATAGCTGTGGATACTCTAACCAACCAAAAAGTAGTATTCAGACAGATTGCAGGATATGTTGCGAGAAGAATTGTAATGTATTCAGAAGTGGGCGATGATGCCAAAGCTGGGCACGAGCTGGGCTTTATCAAATTTGGTTCTAGGATGGATGTTTTCTTGCCAATCGGCACAGAAGTTCTCTGTAAAGTAGGAGACATTACCACAGGAGGTATTGATGTAATCGCAAAACTGAAAAATGCATAAAAAAAGCTGCCATTATTTGGCAGCTTTTTTATATTCCTTCTTTTTCTACAATTTTCTTAAAATCTGATATTGTCTCTTCCAGAGATTTCAGATATTTTCCTCCAGCGGCATTGATATGTCCACCGCCATTGAAATATTTTCTAGCGAACTGATTGACATCCACATCTTCTTTGGAACGGAAAGATATTTTGATAAAATCTTCATAAAGGTCTTCCATAAAGAAAGCCGAAACCTTCACGCCTGCGAGGCTCAGCCCATAATTTACAAAGCCATCTGTATCTCCCTTTTCAAAGCCAAGTTCCTGTAATTCTGTTCTTTTGAGCCAAAGAACAGCCACTTCATTATCTTTAACCAATTCCACTCGCCCTAAAATCAAGGAAAGCAGTTTCAGACGGCTCACTGTATTATTATCCCAAGTGTTAGAACTAATCTCGGCAGGATTTGCGCCTTTTTCTATTAAATTCGCGATAATTCTGTGTGTAGTCGCGCTTGTAGAACGATACCGAAAGCCTCCCGTATCAGTCATTATCCCTGTATATAGGCATTTTGCGGTGTTTTCATCAACTAAATTTTCCTGTCCCAGCGCTTCTATAAAATGATAAACCATCTGCGAAGTAGCAGGAATATTAGTATCAGAATAGACAAAATCAAATTCACCAGGCTGCTGGTGGTGGTCTATCAAGATTTTAACGGCTTTAGAATTGCTTACCCAATCGCCTACCATACCTATCCTCGTATAAGTATTAAAATCCAAACAAAATACCACATCCGCTGCCTCTATCAGCTCTATGGCTTTTCTTTTTTTATACTCTGCGATGGTTATTTTTTTGGCTTCGGGCATCCATTTTAGAAACTTTGGGAAGTCGTTAGGAACGATGATTTCCGCCTCTACGCCTCTATTCCTAAGAAAATGCTTAAGCCCAAGACTACTCCCGATGGCATCTCCATCAGGATTATAATGGGTAACGATTACTATTTTTTCTTTTATTGAAATCAGATTTTCTATCTCTGACAAAGCCTCTTCACTAAACATAAAATATATTTATATAATTTTAGAGTTTTTTCACTCTACAAAACTGGCTTATTATTTACATAAGCAGGAATAAAAATAGCCAGACCAACCCCTACGACTACAAGTAATATAGTCTTGCCTTCGCTCATTTTTGAAATTTTCTGAATTTCATCTTTACTAATTACCTGCTGCTCTTTATCTACTACTCCTATGATTTCGTCTTCTTGCTCTTTTATAAATTGGAATTCTTTTATTTTACTCCCATTTACTTTATGCACTGTATATTCTGCATTTTCTTTCAGAGCAGAGTAATCAAAATTATTTTTAGAACTGACTTTCACCGAAGTACAAGACAGCAAATTTGCCATTAGTAATAAAGTCACTATCCCTTTCTTAATTTTATTCATATTAAGTTTTTATTATATTTCTAATCATTCAGCTTCAGCACCGCCATAAATGCAGACTGAGGAACTTCTACACGCCCAATTTGTTTCATTTTTTTCTTTCCTTCTTTTTGTTTTTCAAGGAGTTTTCTCTTACGAGAGATGTCACCACCATAACATTTTGCGGTTACATCTTTACGAAGGGCTTTTATAGTTTCTCGGGCGATTACTTTAGTTCCCAGAGCCGCCTGAACTGCGATGTCAAACTGCTGTCTCGGTATCAGTTCGCGAAGTTTTTCGCACATTTTTTTACCAATGTTATAGGCGTTAGAATCGTGTATCAGGGAAGAAAGCGCATCCACCATATCCCCATTGATAAGGATATCCATTTTCACCAATTTAGACGGACGGAAGCCGATTGGGTGATAGTCAAACGATGCATATCCTTTGGAAATAGATTTTAATCGGTCATAAAAATCAAACACCACCTCTGATAACGGCATATTGAAAATCAATTCCACTCGGTCAGAAGTCAAATAAGACTGGTTCACTATTTCGCCTCTTTTTTCTATACAAAGCGTCATCACAGCCCCCACGAAATCAGACTTCGTAATGATAGAAGCCTTTATATACGGCTCTTCCACTCTGTCCATCGTGGTAGGGTCCATCATCTCGGATGGGTTGTTGATAAGGATAGGAACATCTGGCTCTTTCTTGGTGTAGCCGTGGTAAGATACATTGGGAACGGTAGTGATTACATTCATCCCAAATTCCCTGTCAAGACGCTCCTGAACTATCTCCATATGAAGCATTCCAAGGAAACCACATCGGAAACCAAAGCCCAACGCTGCCGAACTTTCCGCCTCGAAAACAAGTGAAGCATCATTCAGCCTTAGTTTTTCTAATGAAGCCCTAAGCTCCTCAAAGTCCTCAGATTCTATCGGATAAATCCCCGCAAATACCATCGGTTTCACCTCTTCGAAACCTTCTATCGGTGCAGGAGCTGGGTTTTCAGTGGAAGTAATAGTGTCCCCTACTTTCACCTCTCGGGCATCCTTTATCCCAGAAATGATATAGCCCACATCTCCACATTTTATCTCTTGTTTAGGCGCTTGTTTTAGTTTTAGAGTTCCCACCTCATCGGCATCATAGGTGCGGTCAGTAGCCATAAATTTCACTTTCTGTCCTTTCTTGATGCTTCCATTTACCACTTTGAAATAAGCCTCAATTCCTCTAAATGGGTTAAATACAGAGTCAAAAATCAATGCCTGTAGCGGTGCATCTGGGTCGCCCTCTGGCGCTGGGATTCTCTCCACGATCTGCTCCAAAAGTTCTTTCACACCTGCTCCCGTTTTTCCAGAAACACGGAGAACATCCTCTGGCTTACAGCCCAAAAGATTGACAATTTCATCCGTAACCTCCTCAGGATTTGCCGAAGGAAGGTCTATTTTATTCAAAATTGGAATAATTTCCAAATCGTTTTCTAACGCCAAATAAAGATTGGAAATAGTCTGAGCCTGAATACTTTGCGCTGCATCTACAATCAACAAAGCTCCTTCGCACGCCGCGATAGAACGCGAAACTTCATACGAGAAATCCACATGCCCAGGAGTATCGATAAGGTTAAGGACATATTTTTCGCCCTTGTATTCGTAGTCCATCTGGATAGCGTGGGATTTTATGGTAATTCCTCGCTCCTTTTCCAAATCCATATCATCAAGAGTCTGCGCCTGCAACTCCCTCTGTGTCACTGTATTAGTATACTCCAAAAGTCGGTCTGCCAAGGTAGATTTACCGTGGTCAATATGTGCAATGATGCAAAAATTTCTTATATTTTTCATTTCAAAAATCAGTATCCTGCAAAGATAACAAAAAAGAGACTGAAAAAATCAATCTCTTTTGATATAAATTATTATTCTTCTAACATATAATAGCCTGTAAGATGGTCTATATAATATTTAGATTTTTCTTTGGCTTGTTCTTTTTTAGCTTTATTATTATCTCTAACCGCATCTATTGTTCCGCCAATCAAGCCACCAATTAAACCACCTGCCAATCCGAACATTATTCCATATGTTGGACTTGTTTTCGCTGGAAATAAGGATGCATGATTAGACATTATATAGTAACCTCTATTATCTTTTTCCATTTCTACAAAGCCCGCAAGAGTATTTTTATAGGCTTTCCCATCAGCAACATAGATATTGATTTGTCTCGCTGGAATCTTTGTTTTGTTGTCCTCTTTTACTGCTCTAACAACCTCACCTTTTTCATTTTTTACAATAGTAAAATGCCCTTCTTCTGGCGTCTGTCTAAAAAATGAATGATAGCTTTTATAAACCCCATCCTTTAATGTTGTTTCTGCAAAGGCTGGCATATTTTGTTTCATTACTTCTTCATAATTAGCTAGATTTTCCTGCGAAAGTTCTTCTTTCCAAGGAACAATTTTGTATGATTTTTTTATTACATTTCCCAGCAGAGCAGGAATAGCACGAACTAAAGCATTTGAATTTCCTTGGTCAAAAAGTACCGTATCCACTTTATAAATATAGTGGAATTTATCCGCTTTTTTTGCAAATACGCCCGCAGAAACTTCCAATTTGTTCTGAGCATCTTCTTGTGAAATATTTAGTTTCTTCAAAACCAAATACAACTCATCTTTCCCTTTAGTTTCATTATACTTTTCAAACCACTCTTTCACGGCTTGTTTTTCTTCTTTTTGAAAAACCACCTTAGATTCTTTTCCTGAAGAATTTTTTTTAATCTGCCCCACTTCTTTGTTCTCTCTCAAATCCAATAAATTCAGACTTTTTGTAGATTTCATAGGGTCTTGAATGTTGACATTTAGCTTGATTTCCTCTATGTTTTGCCCAAATACAAGATTTAAACAGAACATAGACAATGATAAAAATACTGCTCTCATAAATTTTATTTTTTCGCGAAGATAAATAATAAATCTCAACTACAAACTAAAAAAGAGACTGAAAAATATCAGTCTCTTTTTGGTATAAATTTATTTAGTCTTATGTTTGTCTTTATCGTGTTTATGTTTAAAGGAATTCTTAATATCTTTCTCTATTTTATAAATTTTCAAAACCTGCTGTGGAGAAAGATGTTCCAGTAATTTTTTTGAATAAAATTTTCTGTTATCCAAAACCTTTTGAGCTACTTCAAAACCAAGGTTTATCTTTCTTAAAGCCTCTTCATCAGTCAGATTTTTATGAGTATCCTCTGGCTTAAAGTTTTTTATAATATCGCCTTTAGCAGTGAAATATTCGCCGAGAACCTTCTCCACGGCTTCTTTTTTCTCGCCAGAAAGCTCTAATTCTTTGGTGATTTTATTGATGTTCAATTGCTGAATAAAAGCCATTTTCTCTTCATGTGTCATTTTTTCAAAATCATGAATATGGCTTTTCTTGTCCTCGTGGTGTTTTCCATTGGATTTTGCATTGTTCTTTTGTGCAGAAACCAGCATTCCAAAAGATATGGCTAATAAGAAAAATATTTTTTTCATTTCTAAAATTTTAATTAATATAAATCCAAAAAGGTGTCTTGTTCATAATTAGTGGCTAACTCCTGAAGTTCCTCTTCGCTCATGACATTTAGAACCTCTTCCATTTTGAGTTTTGTAGAAAGATTTTTCACTTTCTGCTCGGAAACAGCATCTAAACTTTGCCCCGCAAAAGATGTTTTCGATTCTGTATAAGACTGATTTTCTGTTACTTCTTGACCCAACACATCTATTTTAGGTTCAGTGTTTTGCTCTTGATTCGGAGTGGAAACATTTTCATTCTGAACCATCTGAGGATTTTGTATCACTTCCACATTTTTATTTTTAAAATTCACAAAAAACGAAATGCCAAAAATCACCGCTATCGCTGCCGCAGAAGCCCACGCTGGGTTTATTTTAAACCTTTTTACAGGCTGTTTTTCTGCCCTTACCGTTTTATCCAAAACTTTTTCCTGCATTTCCTCGAAAAAGTTTTCTGGCAGTTCAGGCGTTTTTCGTTCCCATTTTTCTATATCTATTTTTTTCATTTTTAAAATTCTTCGCTATGGTCTAAAATATATTGTTCTATTTTGCTTTTCGCATAGTGATAGTTGGTTTTCAGCGTACTTACTGACATATCCAAAATCTTACTAATCTCCTCATACGGCAGGTCATCATAATACCTCAGCGTAAAAACCATCCGTTGTTTCTCTGGTAGTTTTTGTATCGCATCTTGTAGTAGAAGCTCTATTTCATCTGCATTTCTCCCGCTATTTTCTGCTTTTTGGTTTTCTAGATAGACATCTGCATCCTGCTCTGCTTTCTGCATTTTTTTTACCTTATTCAGATATTGCAGAGCCTCGTTAGAAGCTATTCTATAGAGCCATGTGTAGAGCTGACTGTCTTTTTTAAATTGTGAAAAATTCTGATAGACTTTGATAAAAGTTTCCTGCAAAACATCCTTTGCGGCATCTTCATCATCGACCAGCCTACGAATATGCCAATACAACCGACTCTGATATGCATTCATCATCATACGAAGTCCTTTTTCTTGACTTTCAGCACTTTGCATGAGAAGGATAATATCTTCATCTTTTACCTTCATTGGTTTTCTATTTGTTTGATGATTTTTTTTGCGAAAGGTTAAATCTAAATTAAAAAAAAATTTAAATATAACTAACAGTTATAACAACGAAAAAATGTCCAAAAGATAGATTCTTTCAGACACTGTTATTTTATTTTCAGAAGACAGATTATCTTTTAGCTCTTGCTTCGCTAACTGTCAATCTTTTTCTTCCTTTTGCTCTTCTTGCAGCTAAAACTCTTCTACCATTAGGTGTAGACATTCTTTCTCTAAACCCATGTTTGTTTCTTCTCTTTCTTTCTGATGGTTGGAATGTTCTTTTCATTTTATATACTTTTTCTTGTAAGAGGTAGCATTACTGCTCCATTACTTTTTAAACTTAAAATTATTCTCCCTTTTGAGACTGCAAAGATAATTATTTTTTTCTACTAAGCAAGAAGATTTTTATTTTATTTTATGAAAATTTCTTGGATAGGAAAAGAACACAAAATATATTACAACTCACCAAGCCGTAAGAACTTGATTATATTGACATTATCTATCCTAACAAAGCTGCTTTCCGAATATATAATCCCTCGCGCTGGTGCAGTTTTTCCATATCTTCTATCTTTTTACAATTATTAAAAAAGACTTTTTCCAGCTTTTTACATTCATTGAGATAATCTATTTGTTTTAGATTTCGTCCATATTGTATTTCTATTTCCTTTAAAAATCTAAGATTTTCTACTCCTTCTAAAGTCTCTATATTGGTATGACTTATTTCTAATATTTCCAAATTATATAAAAACTCTATCAATGTTTTGAGTGTTTTTTCTTTGGGCTTATGATACCATACGACTAGTTTTCTAATGTTATTTTTCTTTGAATCATTTTTGAATTTTATTTTCGTATCCCAATCTAAGATATTAATTTCTTCTAAATTTTTATATAAATCCAAGTCTATTACTCCTTTTACTTTTCCTCCACAGAAGAAAGTTTTCACATTATCTGTAATATGCTCAGGCAATGGCATATCAAGTTTGCTATCTCGGATATTGATTTTATTAATATTTAAATGCTCTACTTGGCTATTTAAGTATTCCACATCTGTTTCCTCTACTCCTAGAAAACTAATTCCTAAAGGTTCTTTTATCTTGTCTTTGGATGGGTCCAGTTTTCTGGCTCTGAATTCATTAAATCCTGATGGGTCATTCCTTTGTAAATATTTTACAAAGTCACTTCTATTTTCATCTTTGTCTCTTTCAATAGCTTGTTGAATATTTTCTTCAATATCAACCACGATGAAAGTTGTTCCTTTTTGCTCACATAAATACACTTCTTGTTTCATATCTTGTGGATTTTTCATGTATTATGATAATATCATTTTATTATAAAAATGTCTGAAATAGAACTTTTACTCATTTTTTATTATCTCCGCCATATCCAGCAAATATTGGAAATTAAATATTTTATCATCCCCCTCATTATATAGCATTTCGCGCACATAATCTCTAATATCTTCACCCTCAAGTGCAGGATAGTAATACTCCTCCCCCAGCACATTATAATCTCGCTCCACACTCCATTTTTTCTGTGGGCATAACTCTCGGATATACTCTCCATATAGAATAATAATGGGAATCTCATATTTCTGAGAGCCATCATAAGAAATTTCTTCTCTAATTTCTTTAAAAATTTTAAGTATATATGTTCCTTCTCCTAATCTGGATTTATCAATTTTAATTGACAAATTCTCTTGTAACACAGATAAATAATCATCAATATAATTTTCTGTATTTAGGATTTTATATTGGTCTGCAAGATAGTTCTTCGTCAATTCATTCGGACTGAAAAAACCTTCTATTTCATCAGGTAAACAAACTCTTTGGTTAAGTTTAAGATAATATTGTTTAAACAATTCATAATCTCCAAATTTTGTTATTTCTTTTCCGTTTTCATACTCTATAATTTCCCCTGTATCAAGCAATAGCATATAGCTGTATTTCTCATTACTCAACGGCAAGAAAATAAAACTCGGTTTCATTTTTTGATTTATTGTTTAAATTAATTTTTAGTGTTCCACAATATTACAAAAAATAAGATTTACCCTTTTGGATAAATCTTATTTAGTTGATGATATTTTAGTTTTGTTTCCAGTCAGCATTTCTTGATGTGTCAGCTTTTTTCACACCATTGCTGATATTGTAAGCAAATCCAAGTCCAAGAGTCTGTTTAAGCTGAGTTTTTCTGATTTGGTTGTGATCATACACTAGATCCAGCGTGATGTTAGACGAAATATACTTGTTTATTTTCAAGTTAAGAATTCCACTATATCCCATTGCGATTCTTTCTGGATGGTCTAGATAGTTAGAGAACAACCATGCTTTGTTTGTCAAATGGATATTTTCCATCAATTTCACTTTATAAGAAGCATCTGCATAGAACCCGAACTGGAACAGCATGCTGTCTCCATCGTTTTTAAGACCGTAGTTTCCTTTGTATTGTAAATCTTTGTCTAAAACAAAAGTCATTCTTGCGTTAGCAGGTCTTAAAGTAAGCGTGAAATCCTCATTTGGTTTATAAGTAAAACCAGCCCCGATATTCAAGTATCCTGGCGCCATAAAGCTTGAGATTTTCGCAGCGCTTGGGTTATTCCCATCAGCATATCCATTATCAAACTGAGAAATAAAACTCGCTCCAGCAGATACATACCAGTTTTTAGAAATAGCTCTACCATAGTTCGTGCTGATGTTGATATTATCCTGCGTTTTTCTGTTTCCTAATCCTTGGGTATTATTTCTTCCGTATCCTAGGATAATGTTATTTTCCCAAAGGTCTTTGTCTTTTTGGTAAGTGAAATTGTAGTTCACTCCTACTAACCAACCCACATTATTAGCTCCACCGCCTACCCAGTTAGAGAACGCTGCTTGGTTTAGCATCAATGTGTTTTGCCCTTCTATAGACCAATTTTTTTTCGGTGGTTCTGGTTCTGCCACTTTTTCTTCTACCACTGCAGCTACAGAATCTGTAACTACTTCATTTTCTTGTGCAAATGCATTTCCGAATGCAAGTGCTAAAATAACTAATGATAATTTCTTCATCTCTAATAAAAATTAATTGGGCGCAAAAGTATAAAAATAAATTTTAATCCCAATTTTTTTCTTCTCTATCTATTTCATAGACAAAAAAACTCCCTCCGTATTTTCTACAGAGGGAGTTTTCGTTATTCAATCGTTATCTTGACAGGCACATAATACTTACTTCTAACTTTTTCCCCCTTTACTTCAGCAGGAATCCATTTGGTTTGTATGGATTTTACTGCTCTTTCTATCTCTTCATTAAAAGATTGATTTTCTCCTTTTGCTGAAATATCGGAAATTGTACCGTCTAGCTCAACAATAAATGTCAAAACGGATGATATTGTTGTTTTGGAAATCGGTTTCTTTTGTGAAATCAATTTTTTAATTTTTTTCACTTCTTCCTTGGGAAGATTTTCATACTCATTTATTTTATTTGTATTTACCTTCGAAGCCAACAAACTACGAAAACCATTTACTCCTCCATCTGGAAAAACAGCTTCCTTATCAACATAGTTCAAGACAATATTTTTATCTTCAGTAGACTTCACTGGCAGGGACTTAGGCGTTTCTTGCGCACAAACCACTCCAAAAAACAAAACAACTGCTAAAACAGATAATTTTAAAAATCTCATAAACTAATATTTTTCCCAAAGATAAGATATTTATCTTTTCTTCTTTATCTATTTAATAAACAAAAAATCCCCCGTATTTTCTACGAAGGGAGTTTTTTAATCCTCTATTGTCATCTTAATAGGCATTCTCATGGGAGTCTTTTTCTTTTCTCCTTCCTCAAAAATCCACCTAGTTTTTATAGATTTTACAACTCTTTCAATCTCTTTATTAAAAGAACTATTTTCTCCTTTTGCTGAAATCCCAGACAATGTCCCATCTATCTCAACTATGAATTCTAAACTAGATTTCAATATTGTTTTAGGAACAGGTCTTCTCTCTAGAATTAGATGTCGGAGCTCTCTAGCTTGTTCCACAGGCAAATGCTGAAATGGGTCTATTCTGTTATACTTTATTTTTGATGCGACTAACTGGCGAAATCCATTAATTCCCCCATCTGGAAAATTTGGAACATTAGTGGATGTATAAATTGCTATTTCCTCTGGCAGAGACTTAGGCTTTTCTTGTGCACAAACCACACCAAAAAATAAAATAGCTCCTAAAACAGGTAATCTAAAAAATCTCATATATTAATATTTTTTTCAAAGATAAGACATTTGTCCCAAATATTTTCTTATTTAATTACATTAAAACAACTGGAATTTTATTTGTCATTAAACCAAAATTTAACTCATTATATAGGATTTTCTTATCTTTGCCCATTCAAAATTAAATAATGGCAAATAGTTTAATACCAAAGTTACAGGCAATCAAACAAAGATATAATGAAGTAGCGGATCTTATCATCCAGCCAGATGTCATCTCTGACCAAAAAAGATATTCCTCTCTTAACAAAGAATACAGCGATTTGGGAAAAGTGGTGGCTGTTTTTGACCAATACATGAACGCTAAAAACTCCATAGAAGAAGCCGATGAAATCATCGCCACAGAATCTGATAAGGATATGATAGATTTGGCTAAAATGGAGAAGCAGGAAAGTCTGGCTCTAATCCCTAAATTGGAAGAAGACCTGAAAATCCTCCTCATCCCGAAAGACCCAGCCGATGACAAGAATGTCATGGTGGAGCTCCGTGCAGGAACAGGCGGTGACGAGGCAGCTATTTTCGTGGAAGATGTGTATAGAATGTACACGATGTATTTCAAGTCAAAAGGCTGGAGACACGAAGTTACCGACTACAACGAGGCCGCAAAAGGCTACAAAGAACTCATCATGAGAGTAGAGGGCGAAGGCGTGTATGGAATCATGAAATTCGAGTCTGGTGTTCACCGTGTTCAGCGTGTTCCAGAGACCGAGTCCCAAGGGCGTGTGCATACCTCAGCGATTACCGTAGCCGTACTACCAGAAGCAGAGGAAGTGGATGTAGAAATCAACCCAGCTGATATAGAAATGCAGACTTCGCGTTCAGGAGGAGCAGGAGGACAGAATGTAAACAAGGTAGAAACCAAAGTTCAACTGACTCACAAACCTACAGGAATAGTGGTGGTTTGTCAACAGGCTCGTTCTCAGTTGGCCAACAGAGAGTTAGCAATGGAAATGCTTCGTACAAAACTCTACGATATAGAATTACAAAAAGTACAAGGAGACATCGCTGCTCAGAGAAAAACCATGGTTTCTACGGGAGACCGTTCTGCGAAAATTAGAACTTATAACTATCCTCAAGGGCGTGTAACCGACCATAGAATCAATAAGTCTATTTACAATCTGGACGCCTTTATGAACGGAGATATAGAAGAAATGCTGGAAGCTCTAATCATGGCTGAAAACGCCGAAAAAATGAAAGGAGAAGATTAAAAAATAAAAGCAGTCTAACGACTGCTTTTTTTGTTTTAATTTTTAAAGACGATTACTCATCATCAGAAGTGGAAAGACTACTGTAGGTATTTTCCTCTATTTTCATCTTTTTATTCCCTTCAAATCTCGCTCCTTCATGGATAACAAACGAAGCCGAGATGATGTTAGCATATACTCGTCCATTTTCGCCAATCTCTACTCTATCGGCAGATATATCTCCTTTGATTTCTCCATCGATGAAGATAGAATCTGCTACGATATTTCCATTAACTTTCCCTGTTTTACCTATGTGCAGGGTATTTTCACATTTCACATCTCCTTCGAAGAAGCCTTCTATCTGCGTCATAGCGCTAGTTTCTATCACTCCTTTGAAGTGGGTTTCTGGAGCAATTACATTTACTCCTTTTGATGATACATTCACACTCATTTCGTTTGATTTTTTCCCATTATTGTTAGAAAAGATTCCCATTGTACACTTTTTTCATTGTTAAACACTATATTAAAATTACTCTTGTCCCAATTTATAAAATTTTCTGGTTCCACCAGCGCATTATCATATAAAACTTCATAATGAAGATGCGGCCCTGTGGAATTACCCGAGTTCCCACCCGCGGCTATCACTTTTCCTTTTCCTACAATTTCACCCACCGTTACATAAATTCTATCCAAATGAGCATAAAGGGTCTTAAAACCAAATACATGCTCTATGATAACTGTATTTCCATAACCTCCTTTTTCTCCTGCAAAAGCAATTTTCCCCATGGCTGGCGCAATGACATCATCTCCTGTATTCAGTCTCAAATCCACTCCATTGTGATGTTTTACCCCTCCGCTTATAGGATGCGTTCTATTCCCAAAATTACTTGTCACTTCCAGTTCCCTCAGTAGAGGATTTCCACTTGGGATGATGTTCAGCATCAGGTTTTTTCTTTCCTCAGGAAGATTATTTATATTATCTAAAGTCAAATTTTGTAGTTCTTTCAGTTCCTCTGCTTTTTGTTTCTGCTCTGCAAGATATTTTTTACTAAGTGTTACTAGTTCCTCATTTTTAGAAAGATAATACTGAAACTCCAGATACTGCTGGGATAAAAACCCTATCGCTCCTGCCATCACCAAAAATACAAAACCTAAAAGATATGGGCGTAATTTTTTTAGTTTTTCTTTCCGAAGGTTGGTTTGTTTTATATAGTATTTAGATTTATCATCATCTATTTCTATAACTATTTTATGCTCTATGTTTTCTTTAACCTTCAAAGGAACTTTTTTCTGTCTTTTCATGCGTTCCAGAATTTCATTCCTTTTTCTTTCTTTTGCAATGTTGAATATGTCTAATTTGTTTCCTACTTTTTCTTTCATTAGTTATTAAAATTTTTATTTCAGCATAAAACAAACCTCCTTCAAAAAATTATCTCATTTTTAATCTCAATATAACTTTTTACCATCCTCCGCTGGCTCCACCGCCGCCGAATGTACCGCCGCCACCAAAACCGCCGAAGCCACCGCCAGAACTTCCCCCACTAGAAGATGGGAAGCCCCAAAATGTCCCAGGGAAACTGCTTCGTCCCCTGCGGGAAATAATAACATCATCAAAGGTATTATATCCGCCACCTCGTCCTCCACCGCCTTTGTCACCATATTTGATTAAAATTATCATTATCACAATGAAAACAACGATAATCAAAACAGCCACCATTGCGAAGTCTTCTTCTTTTTCCTTTTTTTGTGGTTTAAATTTCCCCTGCGTAGCTTCCATTAGGGCATTTACCCCTTCATCTATTCCCTCATACCATTTCCCTTGTTTGAACTTGGGAATGATAAGGTAATCTATAATCTGCCCAGCAACAGAGGCTGTCAGGTATTTTTCCACAGCCCTTCCCTGCTGTATGGAAATTTGTCGGTCTTTGGTAGCAATCAGAAAAACGACCCCATTATCCACTCCTTTCTTCCCAATTCCCCAAGTCTGCCCAAATCTAGTAGCGAGAAAGTTAATATCCTCTCCCTTCGTAGAAGGAATGATAACCACCTCTATTTCCGTAGATGTGCTATCCTCAAATTTTATCAACTTTTGATTCAGCAGTTCCTTTTCCTCCGAAGAAAGAAGTCCTGCCTCATCGTACACAGGATAGAGTACTTTTGGTTTTTCAGGAATAGTATACTGAGCCGAAAGACTGCTACCTACACTAAGCAACAAAACCCATATGAAACCTTTAAGAAAATGTAATCTCATCTGGTAATTCATTTGGGTTTTCCTCACCAACAGGAAAATACTTTTTCAGCTCTATTCCTGTCGCTAAAATTCCATTTTTCAATCCTTGCAAATAGTCACCTTTCGCAAAATCTGCCACCATCTCGGCATGAATTTCATCCCAAAAACTCTGGCATACTTTCTCATGGATACCTTTGTCTCCGATGATGCTCAGATATTTTTGAGCAAAATTAACATGAAAAAGCACAGCATTCCTATCCTTGGTTTCATGCATTTGCAACTTCTCAAAAACCTCCCATGCCACACGCTCACTCTCCTGCTCTGTGGAAGAATCTATATGCACACGAATCTCTCCTGTGGAGTGATTTTCCGCAGTTTTTATAGCTTCCACCAAAGCCGAAACATCAGTATTTGAGAGATGGTTCATCTTTTTTAGTCTTTAAATACCTCTGGTGCTTTAGAAGCTCCTTCGTCAGCTTTGAAATATGGTTTTGCTTTAAATTTAGAAAACATTGCAACTATCAGACTTGTAGGGAAAGTCTCTACTTTATTATTAAATGCTGTAACAGCATCATTATAATATACTGTTTCCGTTCTGATGCTGTTCTCTATGGCTATATATTCTCTTTGGAAGTTGATATACTGCTGGTCAGCCTTTAAGTCTGGATACTGCTCTGCTACCATCATCAATCTACCCAATGAGCTGCTCAGTTCCCCTTGCGCTTTCTGGAACTTCGCCATATCTTCTTCCGTCATATTGGTAGGGTCTATGGTAATTTGGGTAGCTTTAGACCTTGCCTCTACTACTTTAGTTAAGGTTTCCTGCTCGAATTTAGCATAAGATTTTACTGTATTTTGTAGATTTGGAATTAGGTTTGCTCTTTTTTGATAAACTGTCTCTACATTAGACCATTTATTGAGAACATTATTATTCTCTTGCACTAGACCATTGTACTTTCCTACTCCCCAAAATCCTACCACTGCAACAAGTACAATGATGACGATAAGTCCCACTAATCCTATTCCAAAACACCCTTTGTTATTCATTGTTTTTCTTACTTTATTTGGTTAAACAGATATCAAAGTTACAAAAAAAATTATAATATCACATATATGACCTGATTTTCTGTAAAATAATTTCAGTCGCATTAGGTTGAGAATTCACAAAATCTCTTGCTTTTTCAGACATTTCATGTAGAAGCGCTTTATCTTTTAATAATTTTACAATAAATTCTGAAGCCTCTTTTTCGTTCTCAAAAGATTTCCCTCCATTGGCTCTGATGAGGTTATCAGCTTCTGGATTTTTTTTGTAATGATTTCCGAATATCACGGGCACACCGAAAGTAGCCGCCTCTAAAATATTATGCAGTCCCTTGTCATGAAAACCGCCTCCCAAAACCGCCAAATCAGCGTAGGAATAAATTTTAGAAAGAAGTCCTATGCAGTCTATTATCAGGATTTTAGCTGATTTTTCTTGTGCGTTTTTGGTTTTCCATTCAGAATATTTCAAAATTTGTTTTTCATTCTGAAATTCTATATTTCGCTTAATATCATGCGGTGCAATGATGATTTTAGCCTCTATTTTATCGGCAATTTCATCAGCGATTTTTTCTTCTGATTTCCAAGAACTTCCAAAAACCACAAGTGGCTTATCTCCTTTGAATTCTTGGATAAATTCCACAAAATTATCCCGATTTTGAATCTGTTTTACTCGGTCAAAACGGGTATCTCCAGAAATGGAAGACTGCTCCAATCCTATATTTTTGGCAAGCTGCTCTGAGTGTGCCGTCTGATGAAAGAACCAATCCACATTTTTTTTCAACTCGTTTACGAACCACTTCCCATAAGGTTTAAAAAAAATCTGCTTTTCATAAAACAATGCCGAAACCGCAAAAATCTTCGTTCCCTTTCTGTGCAGTTCACGAAGAAGATGATACCAAAAATCATATTTTACAGTAAAGAAAATTTTGGTGTCAAACTGGGAAATAAACTCCTGTATTGTAGATTTTTTATCAAACGGAAGATAGCACACTGAATCGGCAATATGCTGTTTTTTGACTACATTTTCGTAGCCAGATGGAGAAAAAAAAGTTACTAAAATTTTATAGTCTGGGTATTCGTTTTTTAGTTTTTCTAAGACAGGAAGCCCCTGCTCATACTCGCCCAGACTTGCCGAGTGCATCCATATCACTTTCTGATTTTTCAGCTTTTCCTGAACTATTTTCAGGCTTTCTTTTCGTCCATCCACTCCTTTTTTGGCTTTTTCATTAAACCACGAAAAAACTTTTAATCCAAAAGAAAGCAGACAAATAAAAAGGTTGTAAAAAATCATTTCTTATGGGTTTGGGCAAATTCTTTTCACAAATCTCAGTTTGTGCGTGTGTTTGTTTTGGTCTTTATTAAAAATCCCTATGCAGTCCAGATCATCTATCCTCACTTTTCCGTGAGCGTGTATGATTTTTTGATTTTCCAGCATGATTCCCACATGGATAATTCTGCCTTCTTCATTCTCAAAAAACGCCAAATCGCCAACTTCGGCTTCTTCAACAAAATCCAAAACCTCTCCCGCCTCAGCCTGCTGATACGCATCACGCGGCAATTGAACTCCATTAACTTTATAAACAATCTGGGTAAAACCACTGCAGTCTATCCCAAAAAAACTCCTCCCGCCCCACAGATAGGGAACATTCAGAAACTCTAAGGCTGTTTTTTTCAGGTTTTCTTTATCAAAGTTTTTCTTTATATCTTCTTGATTATCAAATCCTATTTCAGAACCAATGGAAAGGAGCGTTTTTTCTCCATTATGCTGATAATTTATAAAACTCTCCGTGACAGTTTTTGTTTTTCTTTTGGTGAAATCTGCATCAGAAATCGGTGAAACCTGCTTGGTATCTACCCAGCCTTCATATCCATCAAAATGAATTTTTATCTTCGTCCAGTTTTTATCCACTTCTAAAATATCACAACTCTCGCCAAACAAAAGCTGAGTCACGATTTCGGCTCTGTCCGAGTTTTCCGCCCTCACAGGAACTACTGACACACTGGCAATGGCTTTCATTATCATAATCTTTTATTTATCACTAAACTCACCTTCTGAAATATTATTTCTTTCTGATGAGATTTATTCCATCTCGCAAAGGTAGTATAAGATTTTCAAAATCACCATCTTTGGAGACTATTTCGTTTAGTTCTTTTATTTTTTTGGTCATTTTGCTCTTTGGATTTTCCTCTAAAACTTTCCCATACCAAAGAACATTATCAAACAGCACCACGCCGCCGCTTCTGAGTCTGGGTTTTATCAAATTGAGATAATCCACATACGCCGCCTTGTTTCCATCTATAAAAACCAAATCATACATTTCATCCGTGTTTTGGAGAAATTCTCTTCCATCTTGAAGACAAAAATTTATTTTCTCTACAAAATCACTTTCCGCAAAATATTTCTTAGGCAAATAGGACAATTCCTCATTGATATCCAATGTCGTGATTCTCCCATTCTCAGCCAGTCCCTCAGCCAGACAAAGCGTGGCATAGCCTGTGAAAGTCCCTATTTCTAAAATGTTTTTAGGTGACAAAAGTTTAGAAATAATCGCCAGAAAACGCCCCTGCTGTTTTCCTGAAATCATATGCGGTTGCTCTGTCACACGATGGGTTTCCTCTCTCAATCTTGCCAAAATTTCTGGTTCCTGAGAGCAGTATTTTTCCAAATAATCATCCATTTCTGGACTCAATTCACTAAAAAAACTCATTCCTCTGATGATTTATGCGTCAAAAATAAAAAAACCTTAGGGATTTCTAAGGTTTTTCTGAATTTTAATTTTACTATTTTTTCACAGGAGCTACATCCATAAGCTGCATGAATTCCTCCAGCTTCGGCATGATGATAATCTCCGTTCTTCTGTTTTCTGCTCTACCAGAAACACTCATATTAGTAGATTTAGGGTTGTATTCACTTCTACCACCAGCTGTTATTCTTGATGGATTTACCCCAAATTTAGTTTGTAAGATTTTCGCTATTGCAGTCGCTCTAAGCGCTGATAGATCCCAGTTATCTCTTGGTAAGTTAGATGAGTTTAACGGCACATTATCCGTATTTCCTTCTATCAGAACTGAGTATTTATCGTAGTCGTTGATTACTTTTGCTACTTTTCCTAGCACTTCTTGTGCAGCAGGAAGAACATTGTAATCTCCTGTTTTGTAAAGCATTTTATCAGAAAGTGAAATCATCACCACTCCTTTCAATACTTTTACTTCTACATCTTTATCAGCTACATTGTCTAGTGAACGCTTCATTTTATTAGACAAAGCCAAATTCAAGCTGTCATTTCTAAATTTAGCATTTGTAAGCTGTTTGATATATGCATTAGAAGCATTGATTTCTCCTACCAGTTTATCGATATTAGAAGATGATTTACCTGTATTAGACAAACATGCATCTAGAGAAGATTTTAGAGATGCACTTTGTTCTTTTAGCAAATTATTTTCGCTAAGCAAACCTGCATTTTTAGCCTTTAAATCTTGGATTTCTCTCTGTCTTTCAGCTACATTTTCTATTGCTTGTTTATAGTTGCTGTTAAGTATATCATACTGTTTTTTACTAACACAAGATGTCGCTGTAAGTGCCACCGTACCGATGACAAACATTTTCATTAATTTCATATCATCAAAATATTTAAATTATGTTGCCCAAAGGTAACAATTTTATTTGATATAACGGACTTTATCTCTATTTATTGTTATTTTTATTACTTTTGTCTTATGCTTAGTCTTGATTCTTTTAATGAAGAAATAAACAAAATCACTGGAGATTTTACACAAAAGAAAATCCTCCTCGCGGTGAGTGGAGGCGCTGATTCTATGGTGATGCTCGACCTTTTCCGAAAGAGAAGTGCAGAGCAATCGGACTTTATGATTTCGGTGGCGCATATCAACTACAAGCTGCGCGGAGAAGACTCTGATTTAGACCAAAAAATAGTAGAAGACTACTGCAAAAAACATGAAATTCCGCTGTTTGTTTATTCCGTTTCAGAAAAAGACAACAAACCCAAAGATGGCTCTATACAGCTCTGGGCGAGAGAGCTGAGATACCATTTTTTTCATCAAATCTGCGAAGAAAATGGCATTGGTCTTATAGCGACAGCCCACCATCTGAATGACCAGCTGGAAACATTTTTCATCAACCTGATGCGTGGAAGTGGATTGAAAGGACTGAGCGGCATCCCAGCAAACGAAAACAAAATTCTGCGTCCGCTTTTGGCTTTCACAAAAGAGGAAATCTATGATTTTGCGGAGAAAAATTTGGTGCCTTTCCGCGAAGATATTTCTAACAAAAAAAATGATTATCTCAGAAACAAAATCAGAAACCTCATCGTTCCAGAGCTGGTAAAAGCGGATTCTAATTTTATTCAAAATTTTAGTAAAAGTCTCTGTATAATCCAGCAAAGCAGTGATTTCATCAAACAAAAAGCCGAAGAATTCATCACTGAAAACGGAACAGAAAATGACAACTTCCTGATTTTCAATAAAAAGAAACTATCTGAAACACAGGATATAATGAAATTTGAAATTCTGAATAAATTCGGATTCAGCAGCGAAATGGAAATTCAGAAAATATTTTCAGCCGAGACAGGAAAGGTGTTTTCCAGCAAAGATTTTTCGCTAAAAATAGATTATACAGACATCATTATTAGTCCTAAAAACAAAGAAAAAGAAAACAAATTTCCCACCGAAATCAGTTTCTCCGAAACAGAAAAATTCTACAAAATAGAGGATTTCAGAATCCAAAATTCTAAACCTTGGCTTTTCAATAAAGAGAAAGTTTTTCCTCCCTTTGAACTGAGAAAACCCAAAGAAGGAGATATTTTTCAACCGAAAGGAATGTTTGGAAAAAAGAAAATATCCAAATTCCTAAAAGATGAAAAAATATCCAGCCTTGACCGCGAAAGAATAGGCATCCTCTGCGACACCAAAGGACAGATTTTAGGCGTGTTTCCTCTGCGACAGGACGGGAGATTTATATGATAAATTCTATTTAGCCTCTTTCTGCAAAATGGTAAATACTGGGAAATGGTCGCTGTAGCCTCCTGTAAATTTGTCTCCATCCCAAGAACGGAAAGGATAACCTTTGTAATTTCCCTGTTTATTTATAAGGTAAGCAGGAGCATAGACTTCAATTCTGTAAACAGTGTATTCCTCGGCAGAAGAACCAGAAACTAGGTTTTTAGAATAAATAATCTGGTCAAAGAGATTTGGTGCATCTCGGTAGGCCAAACTCGCCACGCCTTTTTTGTACATTTTGTACATCGGATTGAAATATGGATATTCCTCGTTCAGCTCTTTTTCATCTCCCACGGCTTTCAGATGATTTTTAAAACTTGGGCTGATAGGGTCATCATTAAAGTCTCCCATAGCGATGAGTTTGATATTTGGGTTTTTCTCCCGCAGGGCGTCCATTTCTTGTTTCAGCAGGGCAGCAGCGGCATTACGCTTCGGCATGGATACGGCTTCTCCACCTCTTCTTGACGGCCAGTGATTCACAAAGAAAGCCACTTTTTCTCCATCCAAAATCCCAGAAACCACCAGCAAATCCCTTGTGTATTCTCTTTTGCCATCTTCACGGAAAAGCACAAGTTCTTTTTTATAAGAATTGGTCACAGTAAATCTTTTCTTTTGATAAATCAGCGCTACATCTATCCCACGCGCGTCGAAGGAATTATAATGCACCACGCCATAGTCGTACTTTTTCAGGGCGTCCTGCTGAGTCAGCGCCTCCACCACTTGGCGGTTTTCCACCTCTACAAGTCCCACCACTGCGGGTGCTGTTTTAGTGTATTTAAAGCCAATTTCAGAGATTACCTGCGCTATGTTTTTCAGCTTCTGCTGGTAAATGTTATAAGTGTAATTTTTATTGCTTTTAGGCGTAAAATCTTCCGAAAGCACTTGTTTTCTCACTACTTTTTGTCCTTTTATCCGCTCATAGTCCCACGGCCCTTTGTAATCTTTAGTAATTTCCAAATATTTCAAAGAATCCAAAGGCACACTTCTATGAAAATTGACATGATGAACAGGAAGCGTCGCATCTATATAATCCACAGATTTCACGGTATCCCAGAGATTTTCCACATTATAGAATCCCACAGCGGCAGTTCTTTTCATCTGGGCATTATAAAACAAACCTAAAACACAAAAAATAATGATGAATATTTGTCTCATGATAACTTATCTTTGTTAAAAGCCCATAAATTTAAATTTTTCTTTTCATTTAGGAAAAGAAATTGATATGATTTATTTCATATCGTTATATTCGTTTTAATTAAACATTAAGTCTATTTTTGTTAAAACTTGTTAAATTAGATTAGAAAATGTTTAAAAAATCTGTCTTGATTTGTGGCTTTACAGTTGCTGCGATGCACTTCTGTAACGCACAGACCACAGTTTATGCTTATATAAAAGATGAGCAGGGCAAGCCTGTGGAACGAGCTGAAGTAGACATGAAAGGCTCGGAGGAGAATATGATTGCAGACAAAATCGGGTATTTCCAGTTTGTAGATTTGAAACCTGGTAATTATCAGATCGTTGTCTTTAAAAACAATTACGAAACCAAGACCATTGATTTCAGTGTGCAGGAAGGAGAAAAAAGAAAGGATTTGGGCGTTATTGTCTTAAATTCAGTTCTTTACAATTCTACCGAACAAGGCTTCACTCTACTGGACAGCGATAGTGACAATGATGATGACAACAGCTCACTTCAGACCACTGTGGGACTGCTGCAGTCTTCGCAGGATATTTTCAACAGAATCGCAGGGTATGATCTAGGAATTTACTGGTTTCGCCCAAGAGGTCTGGACAGCAGGTCTGGGGAAATGATGTTCAATGGTGTGTCCATGTCAAAACAAAACAATGGAAATATAGATTTCAGCAGCTGGGGAGGGCTGAACGAGATTACTCGTTATCCAGAAGTTGCCACTAACCACTCGCCGTCCGAATACGCTTTCGGAGGTGTCAGCTCTGTGATTTATAAAAACACAAAGGCGAGCGAATACAGAAAAGGAAGCCAACTGACCTACTCACTCACGAATAGAAACTACCGCCATAGGCTCTCTTACCGATATACTTCGGGAATGAACAAAAACGGCTGGGCTTTCACAGGAATGGTCAGCAGAAGATGGGCAAAAGAAGGCATACAAGAAGGAACTTTCTATGATTCCTATGCTGCATATTTAGGGGTGGAAAAGAAAATCAATGACAAACACACCCTCACGCTCAATATGGTAGGAAACCCTTACAGAAGGGCTACATCCAGCCCTAACACGCAGGAAGTCTATGATTACAAAGGAATCTACTACAACTCCTACTGGGGATGGCAGGATGGCGAAAAAAGAAGCGAGAGAGTAAAACGAGGTTTTCAGCCTATTTTCCAGCTAACGGATTATTGGAAAATCAATAAGAAAACAGAACTTTGGACTACGCTTTCTTATCAGTTCGGGAAAGTAAAATCTTCGCGATTGGATTGGCATAATGCCCAAAATCCTTCGCCTACTTATTATAAAAACTTGCCAAGCTATTTCTTTGGAAAAGCAGAATATGACAATGTCCTTCAAAACTGGGTAAATGACAATCCTTCTGTATCTCAGATAGATTGGAACAGACTTTATCACGCTAACCTCAGCAATGATGAAGGGCGGTCAATATTCTATTTGGTAGATGATGTGAATGATGACAAAATTTGGAATCTTTCCACGCATTTTACGCATAACTTTAATGATAAGACAAGATTTATCCTAAATGTTTCTTATCAAAACTACAAATCTGACCAATACAGAGAAATAAAAGACCTACTAGGAGGACAGTATGCTCTGAACAAAGACCCTTACAAGAGAAATGGAAGCGGAAAATACAACGAATACGAAACAGATACTCACAAAGGCGTAGGTGATAAAATAAGCTACGACTACACTTTCGGAAGACAAGAAGTAAAAGTAAATCCAGCACTGAAATTCTCCACAGGGAAATTCGATGTTTTGGTGGCAGGGCAGTTCAGCTATTCTACTTCGTACCGAGATGGTAAATTCCAGCATTATCTGTATCCAGATTCTTATGGAAGAAGTAAAGATTATGAATTTACCAATTTTGGGCTAAAAGGGCAGGTTGTCTATAAAATCAATGGACGAAACTTCTTGGTTTATAACGGAACAGCCTATTCCCAAGCGCCTTTCATGGAAGATTTATTCTTTAATCCAAGAGTAAATTCATCCGTAGTGGAAGGTATGAGAAGTATGTTTATCAATGCCAATGACCTCAGCTATGTGCTTTCTACGCCTTTCGTAAAAGCAAGACTGAGCGGATACATCATCAACTCTGAAAACGAAACCAATGTTCAGCGCTTCTTTGCTGATGGGTCAGTTTTACAAGGTGTAACTAATGGCGCATTCTTCACACAGGTGATGAAGGATATGAAACGACAAAACCGAGGATTAGAACTAGGACTGGAAGTAAAAGTAACTTCTACGCTTTCTCTACAAGGGCTGGCAAGCTACGGCGAATATGTTTATAATAACAATCCTAAATTATATTTCAGTTCCGATGCTGTGGGCGCTTCTGGAGGAACTACTTATACCTACATAGGGGATGCCTATATCAAAAACTACAGACAAGGAGGAACGCCTCAGACAGCATTCTCTCTAGGATTTAGATATAATAACCCTAAATACTGGTGGGTAGGAGCGAACTGGAACTATTTTGATAATTCTTATTTAGACCCAGCGGCACTTATCAGAACTCAATATTTCATCACAAACCCTTCTACAGGAACACCATACCCAGGGCTTGATGAAGCGGAACTGAGAAGAGTTCTCCGCCAGAAACAGCTGCCTTCAGCATTCTTTGTCAATGTAAATGCAGGGAAATCTTGGCTCTTTGGTAAATATTATCTGATGGTTTCTGCTTCGGTGAATAACTTGTTGAACAACAAGAGCTACATCACAGGCGGATTCGAGCAGACCCGAAAAGCATCTTACATAGATTTTGCAGCGGATTTTGACAAACAATATTCTCCTTTCGCACCTAAATATTGGTATGCACAGGGAAGGTCTTATTTCATAAATGTTCAGTTTAGATTTTAATTAGTAATTCTTTTAAAAATATATAAAAATGAAAAAAGTATATCTAAAACAGGTTGTAGGAGCTTTATTGCTATTCGGAATTACCACTTCCTGCGTAAGAAAAGATGACTGGAGTATTCCAGATATTACATGTACCAATAAGTTTGGGGATACTAACACTACTATGGCGACCTTTGCGGCATTGGCTCCGAGTAACGGCAGTGCCCTGACTATCACTGATGACCAAATCTTCGATGGATATGTGATTTCTTCCGATGAAAAGGGCAATTTCTACAAAACTAACGTTTTCCCCGACCAACCAGAAAACCCTACTGTGGGACTTCAAATAGAAATTGAAAAAACACACAGCTACACAGATTTTCCTGTGGGAACTCATATCAGAATCAATGCTAAAGGTTTGATTTTAAGAGTAGACAAAGGTGTAACGAAATTAGGTATTACAGACGCTCAATATACCGTTGGAAAAATTCCTTCGTCTTCCCTTGGAAACTATCTTTCTATCGTGTGTAATAACGGAAGAGCGGACATTGCAAACCTTGTTCCTCTGGCTTTGGCTAATTTAGATGAAGCTAAACAAGCTCAGCACATCAATAAGCTGGTAACTGTTCCGAATGTGCAGTTTGCAGACAGCGAAATTTTAGTTCCTAATGGGCCTAAAACCTATGTGGATGTTTCTTCTAATGCTGATACTAACAGAGAATTAGTAGATGCAAGTGGTAAAACGGCTATTCTGAGAACATCTAAATTTGCTGACTTTGGAAAAGACAAACTTCCTACTGGGAAGGGAAGTATCACTTTCGTGGTAAGTAAATACAACACCACTTATCAAATGCTGATAAGAAACACTAGCGATGTGAATTTCACACAGGAAAGGACAGACACTGCTCCTGCAAAAGGTGGAACAGGCATCGTTTATGCTGGTGCAGGAACTACTGAAGATTTCCAATCTTATAACACAGGAACTTCTTCTGAAGCGTTGCCTAAATATATCAATGACCCTGTTCTAGGAAACAGATATTGGAGAGTATCTAATTACTCTGGAAATAAATTCCTTAGCTTTGGTTTTGGTGCTACAGGTCCTAAGCCAGAATCTAAAACGATGTTTATCGTTCCTGTAGATTTCTCCAATATGACAAAATTCTCCTTTGATTCCAAAGATGGACACTATAACGGGAATGTTCTGAAAGTCTACTATTCTACAGACTATCAGCCTTCAGGAAATATCCTAAATGCCACACTGACAGACATCACCAGCGCATTTACTATTTCTTCTAATAATACTAATTATCCTGCAAACTTCACAAACAGTGGACACTGGATGAAACCTTCCACGCTTACAGGAAATGGATTTATCATCTTTGAATATCACGGAGGCGGAACCCTGCCAACTACGACTATTCAGATAGATAATATCAAAGTAGAATAAAAAACACCATTAAATAAAAAACCGCTTTTTTAAGCGGTTTTTTCATTTTTATTTAAAAGTAAAATTATTTCACTTCACCGAAAACACTCTTGGTTACACAGAACTCCTTCAAGGTTTTCAAAGAAAGTTCCAGCCCGTATCCAGAGTTTTTCGTTCCTCCAAATGGGAAACGAGGGTCAGAAGTCATCAATTTGTTCAAAGAAACTGTCCCTGATTCTAGATTTTCCGCAAAGAAATAAGCTCTCTCTTTACTTGCAGTCCAAACGGAATTTCCTAGACCGAAGTTAGTATTATTCGCTATTTTTAAAATTTCTTCGTCATCTTTTGCTGAAATTACCATTCCTAACGGCCCGAAAAGCTCTTCATCAATCATCGGATTGTCAAGGTTCATCTTAATAAGCCCTGGTTTAAATGAAATATCATCCACTCTCTCCAGCGGAATTATAACCTCTGCTCCATTCTCCAAAGCCTTTTCATACTGCTGCTGAAGCTCATCCGCAAAGGATTTTGAAGCCAGCCCGCTTAGTTCTGTTTTATCATCAAACGGGTCGCCCAATTCATATTTTTGGTATTCTGTCTTTAATTTTTCCAAAAACTCGGCATAGATACTTTCTTGGATAATAAATCTTTTTGCTGATGTACACGCCTGTCCACAGTTTCTCAGCCTTGCCGCAGCACCCTGCTTCGCTGTCTTATCTAAATCTGTATCATCTAAAACGATAAAAGCATCGTTCCCACCTAATTCCAACAATGATTTTTTAATATTCGCTCCTGCAAGAGATGCTATTTTTCTTCCCGTTGTCTCACTTCCTGTAAGGCTCACTCCTTTCACCAGCGGATTTGTTATAAGCTCCTCTATATCAGCATATGAATACTCTATATTCTGCAAAATTCCTTCTGGGAAGCCAGATTTTTTGAATAGTTCTTCTATGGCTCTTCCCGAACCTTTGCAGATAGATGCATGTTTCAGAAGGACAACATTTCCTACCAAAATAGTCGGCACTGCAAAACGAAGCGCCTGCCAAAAAGGGAAATTCCATGGCATAATTCCTAGAATAACTCCCATTGGCTGGTAGTAAACTTCACTTGCAGAAAGTTCCGTTTCTACAGTCTCTGGTTTTAGGACATTCTCCGCAGCCACATAATAATCTGTCATCAGCGCACATTTCTTAACCTCTCCTCTTGATTGGGAAATAGGTTTGTGCATTTCTTGAGTAATCATTTGGCTGTATTCCTCATGATTTTCAAGAATATTTTTAGATAAATTCTTTAATAATTCTTGTCTTTTCTCAAAACTTACTTTTCGCCATTCTTTTTGTGCTTGAACAGCAAGATTTAGTTTTTGTTGAAGTTCTATATTCATTTTCGTATTTTAGTTTTAGTCAAGTTTCGTATGGCTTCCCACATAGTGTAGGAATTCTTTCCTTGTTGTAGGATTTTTTCTAAATAGTCCGCTGAGCTCAGCTGTGATAGTGCTGCTGGCAGTATCTTTTATCCCTCTACAGTTTACACAAAGATGTTTAGCATCTATGATACACGCCACATCTTCCGTTCCGAGAGCCTCTTTCATCGCTTGGACAATCTGCATTGTCAATCGCTCCTGAACCTGTGGACGACTAGCGTAGTAATTCACTATCCTATTGATTTTAGACAATCCTATAACCTCTCCATTAGAAATGTAGGCCACATGAGCCCTTCCGATGATGGGCAAAAAGTGATGTTCGCAGAAAGAATATACCGTAATATCTTTTTCTACAAGCATCTGGCGGTATCTGTATTGATTTTTAAATGTGGAAATACCTGGTTTGTTTTCAGGAAGAAGCCCACCGAAAATCTCATTCACATACATTTTTGCAACTCTTTTAGGAGAGTCTTTTAGGCTGTCATCTGTCATATCCAGCCCAAGAGTGTACATAATCTCCCCAAAAAGTTTTTCTATCTTTTCTATCTTTTCATCAGGTGAAAGCAAAAAAGCATCTTTATGAAGAGGCGTATGTTCCTTGCCTGTAAAAAAATCATCTTCTATATCTGAGAAATCTGTCATTTCTATTTTAATTTTTTATTGATTAAAATCTATATCATCCCCTTGGTTTATCCTGCTGTCAATATCCTCTTCCCTATTTTGGTTTGATTTTGATTTATCTTTTCCTTTATTAGGATTTTGTATTTCATCTATTGTCTGCAAACCTCCTTCGTCTCCATAGCCTCCAAGCCCCTGCAAATCAGAACAATCTCCTTTCCAGTCTGATGGTTTTTCAAACTTATCTTCTTGTGTGATTTTCAATGATTTATCAGCATAAATTCTCTTCATAAAATACCCCCAGATAGGAAGTGCCATTTTTGCCCCCTGCCCTTCTCCTGTACTCCAGAAGTGGGTTGCTCTATCTTCCCAACCTACCCAAACACCTGTGGCTAGTTTAGGAGTTATCCCTATGAACCATCCATCTGAGTTTTTCTGCGTAGTCCCTGTTTTACCAGCAATTTCTGCATTGATACCCATACTTCTAAGCTGTCTAGATGCCGTTCCATAGCTAGCCACTCCTTTCATCATATCTATCATACTATAAGCGTGTATAGGGTTCATTACTTCTCTGACCTCTGTTGTTACTTCCTTAATAACCCTTCCGTTGGCATCCTCGATACGCCAAATCATCTCTGGTTTTATATAATTCCCATAGTTAGCAAAAGTGCTATAAGCCCCAAGCATCTCATAAATTGTAATATCCGAAGACCCTAAGGCTGTCGCCAAATCAGGTGTCATCTCGCCTGTAACCCCTAAATCTCTGGCTAATTGGATTACATTTTTAGGTCCTGCTGCCTCCATCAAACGGACTGCTATCGGGTTTTTGGAATGAGCCAAACCATCTTTCATTCTAAGCATACCTCCAGAACCTTTTACATGCCAAGAACCTCTGCTGTAAGATGCATTAGAAATAGGCGTACACGGTGTCATTCCTAAATTTATAATCGCTGTAGCATACACAAAAGGCTTAAAGGTAGAACCTACCTGTCTTTTCCCTTGTTTCACATGGTCATACTGGAAATGCTCCCAGTTAATCCCTCCGACCCAAGCCTTGATATCACCCGTCGTAGGCTCCATAGCCATAAGTCCTGCCTGTGCTATCTGCTTGTGATAACGGATAGAATCCCATGGAGACATCTCCACATCCTGCTCTCCTTCCCAAGTAAAGATAGAAGTTTTCACAGGTTTCTTAAACTCCATAAGGATAGAATCCTCTGATACACCAGCCTCTGCAAGCTGTTTATATCTTCCTGTTCTCTTCACAGAAGCCATCATAATGTCATTAACCTGCTTGTCAGAAATATGATAAAACGGTCGCTTTCTATTGTTCTTTTGTTCGTTATCAAAACTTTTCTGCAGATTGGTCAAGTGTTCTTTTATGGCTTCTTCGGCGTATTTCTGCATTTTGGAATCGACAGTAACATATATTTTTAGTCCATCTCTATATATGTTCAGTTCTTTTCCTGTTTTCTTCTCATAATCTTTCAGATATGTAGAAATTTCCTGACGAAGATAATGTTTGTAATATGCAGAATAGCCTTGGTCTATTCCTTTGATGTTTTGATAATCAGTTTTTATCGGCTCTTGTACAGCCTTGTCATAGGTTGCTTGGTCTATATATTTAGTTTCAAGCATTTGTTTCAGAACCACATTTCTTCTCTCTGTCGCTCTTTCCAAGTTTCTGAGCGGATTGTTTTTCACTGGGTTTTCCAGCATTGCTACGAATGTAGCCGCCTCGGAAAGAGTAAGGTCTTTGGTTTTTTTATTGAAATAAACCTTTGATGCCATCTCTATCCCATTGGCATTATAAAGGAAATCAAACTTATTGAAATACAAAGTAATAATCTCCTCTTTGGTATATCTTTTCTCCAAACTTACCGCTACAGACCATTCTTTAAGCTTTTGAAAAGCTCTTTCCATTTTACTTTGTGCAGCTGATTTTGTAAATAAAAGCTTGGCTAACTGCTGGGTAATGGTAGAACCTCCCCCTCTTTCGCCTCGGAAATAGACTGCTCTCACTATGGATTTCAGGTCTATTCCAGAATGCTCTCTGAAACGCTCATCTTCCTTCGCATAAAGAGCATAAACCAAATACGGCGGAAGCTGATTATAAGTGACCGGCTGGGTTTTTTCTTTCTCAAATTTACCCAAAACCACTCCATCAGAAGAAATAATCTCTGATGCTACATAGATATCTGGATTTTCTATATCCTTCATATCGGGCATCTCCCCAAGAAAACCCTGTGATATAGAAAAGAACAAAGCTACTATGGCTACTACTGTTCCTATAAATCCTAACCAAATCAACTTAATCCATCTTCCTACATAAGATTTTTTCTTTTTTGTGGGAAGTTTTTTTTCGTTTTCCATATTTATTACGGAGTTGTTGTTTTTATATTTTCTATTTTAATGCCTATATCCTCTATTCCTTTCAGCTGGTTGGTTCTCATTCCGTGTTTTAGTTCCACTTTATATTTACCGTTTGCTGGGAATTTGTATTCATTTTTATACTGAACGAGAATTTCCTTAACATCTCCTATACCACTTCCGTACCATTCTCCATTTGGTTTTGCTAAAATATACTGAAGCGTATCTGTTTTCAAAACTTTATTCTTTTCTCCTTTAATAGTAGAAATCAGAAACAAGTTATTGTAAGGATACTCATTATTGTTTCTTACAACAAATATAAGATTTTTCGGAGACTGAGAATCTTTTATTTCAAACTCTATTTTCTTAGCATCGTTCTTTCCCCAGAGGTTATTCACCTCGGTCATATAGATTTCTCCCTCGCTGGAACAGCCTATAGAAATAAACCACAATGCTGCAAATATCCATATCTTTTTACCCATCATTATTATTTTTTTTCGGGTTATTTCTTTTTTTATTATTCTTCTTATTGTTTGGTTTTTGTTGCTCTGAATTATTCGGTTTCAGACCATTATTGTTTTTTTCTTCCTTTGGAGAAGTGTTTTTCTTTTCTTTGTTTTTAGACTTTTTATTTGATTTTTTCTTCTCAAAACGGTCTATATTATTCTCCTGAATCAGATCTATTTCCTTCGTAGGAGCGGACAATTCTTGGCTTTTATACTCCTCTAATGGAGGAATTTTGTTTCCTTTTTTGTTCATGGAAATCATCTCCTTCACTTCTTGGATATCCAAGTCATACCAAAGGATAGAATTATCCACATAAGCGAACCACATTCTCTTTTTGAAAACATCTATTTTGATGCAGAATGCCTTTCCTTTTTCTGTATCCAAAATCGTGCTGGAAGAAGGGAAATGGCTGAGTGTATCCATGTAACTGTCCAGTTCAAAATTAAGACAACATTTGAGCTTACCGCACTGCCCTGCAAGTTTTAATGGATTTATGCTCAGCTGCTGGTATCTCGCTGCATTAGTATTCACCGAACGAAAATCTGTAAGCCATGTAGAACAGCAGAGTTCCCTTCCACAAGAGCCTATTCCGCCCAATTTAGCCGCTTCCTGTCGGTAGCCTATTTGTTTCATGTCTACTTTAGCACGAAAAACAGCCGCATATTCCTTTATCAGCTGTCGGAAATCTACTCTTCCATCTGCTGTATAGTAAAAAGTAATCTTAGAGCCGTCCCCTTGGTATTCTATATCCGAAATTTTCATTTCAAGATTTAGATTCAAGGCGATTTTTCTTGCTTCTTTCTTTACTTCTTCTTCTTTTTTTCTAGAATTTTGCCATATTTCTACATCTTTCTTTGTAGCTATACGGATTATTTTGGAGGCCTGTTCTTCTCCAAAATTTTTCTTTTTCATCTGTATCCTCACCAGTTCACCTGTGAGACTCACCACTCCGACATCATACCCTGAGCTGGACTCTACTGTTACTATACTTCCTATATGCAGCGGTAGTTTATTTATGTTATGATAAAAATTTTTTCTTTCATTTTTAAATCTAACCTCAACATACTCACACTCATTCAGTGGAGATTTTATATTGGCAAGCCAATCAAAAACACTTAATTTATAACTATATTCACAAGTATCTATTATATCACAACTAAACTCTCCTTTGCTGTTAGTAGAGCAGCCGTGGGAAGAATCGCCAGAATTTTTACATCCTCCACAACTCATATTTATCTTTTATTTATTCTTGCAAATGTAGTTATTTTTTAGCGAAAAACAATATTAAAATAGTTCTTCCCTAAATCACCATTGACAAGGCTATTCTCTTTCTTTCCGTGTCTATTTCTATTATTTTCACTTTTACCTGCTGGTGGAGTTTTACCACCTCGCTAGGGTCGCTCACAAAGCCATCTTTCAGCTGGGAAATATGCACCAACCCATTTTCTTTTATCCCAATGTCCACAAAACACCCGAAAGCCGTGATATTACTCACTATACCAGGGAGTACCATTCCTGATTTCAAATCTTCAAAGGTTTTTATATTCGGGTCAAACTCAAAGACTTTGCTCGTTTTTCTTGGGTCAAGCCCTGGTTTTAGAAGCTCTTTCAGAATATCCTTTATCCCTAAAATTCCGATGTCCTCCGTGGTGTATTTTTCTGGAGCGATTTGTTTTATTTTTTCCTCATTAGCGATAAGGTCTATCGTTTTGATACCGAGGTCTTTCGCCATTTTTTCTACGATTTTGTAAGCTTCTGGATGCACGGAGGAGTTATCCAAAGGATTTTTCCCATCTTTTATTCGGATGAATGCCGCCGCCTGCTGGAATGCCTTCTCACCCAGACGAGGAACTTTTTTTATCTGATTTCTATCCACAAAAGCACCATTTTGGGTTCGGTAAGTCACGATATTCTCTGCAAGTTTTTCGCTAATACCAGAGACATAGCTCAGCAGGGATTTACTCGCTGTATTGATGTTAATTCCTACCGAGTTTACGCATTTTACAACCGTGCTGTCCAGCTCTTCTTTTAATAAAGTCTGGTCTACATCGTGCTGATACTGCCCTACACCGATGCTCTTTGGATCTATTTTTACCAACTCGGCAAGTGGGTCAGACAGCCTCCTTCCGATAGAAACAGCGCCTCTCACGGTGATGTCATAATGAGGAAATTCATCTCGGGCAATTTTACTCGCGGAATAAACGGACGCTCCAGCTTCGGACACCACGAAAACCTGCAAAGGTCTGTCAAACGCTATTTTCTTAATGAAAAACTCGGTTTCACGAGAGGCCGTTCCGTTTCCGATAGAAATCGCTTCAATATGGTAAGCCTCCACCATAGAGCGAATTTTTTTCATCGCGATGGCGGTTTCCTTCTGTGGAGCGTGTGGATAAATGGTCTCATTATGAAGCAAATCGCCTTTTTCATCAAGACAAACCACCTTACAGCCCGTTCTATACCCTGGGTCTATGGCTAAAATCCGCTTTTCGCCGAGAGGCGGAGCCAAAAGCAGCTGTGTCAAATTTTCAGAAAAGATAGAAATCGCCTTTTCATCGGCTTTAATCTTGGCTTCCTGCAAAATTTCATTTGAAATAGAAGGCTCCAAAAGTCTTTTGTAAGCATCTTGAGCTGCAAGGATGATTTGCTCTGCACACGAAGGCGAAGCCGTTTTCACCAAACTTCCCTCCATGAAAGTAAAAATTTCTTCTTTGTCAATATCAATACTCACTTTTATAAAACCCTCTTTTTCAGCGCGAAGCATCGCTAGAAGTCTATGAGAAGGGATTTTGTTCAGCGGTTCGCTCCAGTCAAAATACTGGGCATATTTCTGCGCCTCTTCCTCCTCTTTTTTGGTTTTGACCACTTTACTGGAAATCACGGCTTTTCGCTGAAAAATTCTTCTAAGATTTTTTCTAATAAAAATATTTTCGTTTATCCATTCTGCGATGATGTCCCTCGCGCCTTGAAGCGCCTCCTCCACGCTGGAAACTTCTTTATTCAGATAATTTTGCGCCGCTTGCTCTATGTCACTGCTGTTTTTCTGCGCCATGATGATTTTTGCCAAAGGTTCCAGCCCTTTTTCTTTTGCGGCATCGGCTTTGGTTTTTCTTCGTTTTTTGAAAGGAAGATATAAGTCTTCTATCTCCTGTAAATCAAAGTTTTGCTCTATTTTTGCACGAAGTTCGGGCGTGAGTTTTTCCTGCTCTTCTATGGATTTCAGAACGCTTTCTTTTCTCTTTTGGATTTCATCAAAATTTTTGCTAAGTTTTTGAATCTGTTCTATTTCCACCTCGTCGAGGTTTCCTGTTTTATCTTTTCTATATCGAGCGATAAAAGGAATGGTGCAGTCCTCCGAAAGCAGCTGCAAAACGGCGTTTATCTGTTTTTCTTGAATTGAAATATTCTGCCGAATGAATTGTATTTTGTCCATTGTTCTTTTGATAAATAATCCGCAAAATAAACAAACTTTAATTTAAAATGTCTAATGTTTTTTAATTATCTTTGTCAGTCTTAATAAAACATAATATGAATCATCAACTAAAAATATTCAATTCCTTAAAAGGAGAAAAAGAAGTTTTTGTGCCTTTGCACGAGAATAATGTAGGAATGTATGTCTGCGGCCCTACGGTGTACAGCAATGTGCATTTGGGAAATGTGCGTACCTTTATGTCGTTTGATTTTGTGTATCGTACACTGAAATTCTTGGGCTACAAAGTGCGCTATGTCCGTAACATTACCGATGCAGGCCACCTTACTGATGACGGCGATGTGAATAACGACCGTTTCGTGAAACAATCTCGCCTAGAAAAGCTGGAACCTATGGAAATTGTGCAAAAATACACAGTTGATTTCCATAAAGTTTTGGATATATTCAATCTTCTTCCGCCGACAATAGAACCTACTGCGACAGGGCATATATTGGAACAAATCCAGCTTACAGAAAAACTCTTAAATGATGGGTTTGCCTACGAGAGTAATGGTTCTGTGTATTTCGATGTACTGGAATACAATAAACGCGGACTCAACTACGGCGAACTTTCTAATAGAAATATAGAAGAGCTTTTTGCGAACACCCGCGACCTCGATGGACAGGGCGAAAAACGCAATCCTCAGGACTTCGCACTATGGAAAAAAGCTTCACCTGCTCACATTATGCGCTGGGCTTCTCCTTGGGGAGACGGTTTCCCTGGATGGCATTTAGAATGTACAGTGATGAGCACCAAATACCTTGGTAATCAGTTTGATATCCACGGAGGAGGTATGGATCTGAAATTCCCTCACCACGAATGCGAAATCGCACAGGGTAAAGCAGGACACGGCGAAAGCCCTGTTCGCTACTGGATGCACGCTAATATGCTGACAATGAATGGACAACGAATGAGCAAATCGACAGGAAACTACATTTTACCGATGCAGCTTATCAACGGTGATAACACATTTTTTGAGAAAGCTTTTGCGCCTGCTGTGATTCGTTTCTGCTTTATGCAAGCGCACTACCGCAGTGTACTTGACATCTCTAACGAAGCGATGCTCGCTGCCGAAAAAGGCTTTAACAGGCTTATGGAAGCATTGAAAATTTTAAATGAAATCAATACCGAAATAGAGCATCCTACTGCGCTCCCTATATCTGAATGGAGAGAAAAATGCTACAATGCGCTATTGGATGATTTTAATTCGCCTATACTTATCGCTCATCTTTTCGAAGCAGTGAAATGGATTTTCCAAGTGAAAAACGGAGAAGAAAAAATATCCATCGATGAACTTCACGAATTGAAAACACTGATGAACGCGTTTGTTTTCGATGTTTTGGGCTTACGAAACGAAGAGCAAGCAGCAGGAAATAATGACAAACTCGATGGTGTGGTTCAGCTCCTTATCAATATGAGAATGGAAGCTCGTGCCAACAAAGACTGGGCGCTTTCGGACAAAATCCGAGATGAATTATCCGCAATCGGCATTCAGCTGAAAGACGGCAAGGAAGGAACCTCTTATAGCCTTAACTAAGAAAATTTGCTTACTATGAAAAAGTTAATAGTCCCCTTTCTGCTACTATTCTGTCAATTTGTTGTGGCTCAAGCTATAGAAGGAAGCTTTGCTGTAATCAATGACAAAGATGGTTATGTAAATGTGCGAAAAGAAAAAAGTGTTCACAGCAAAGTACTTAAAAAACTTGATAACAATACCCTTATTTTTGTCTTTGTATATGATAAGGCTCATGATGGCAATTGGATTCATCCTGATAATGAAGGATATATTTACAATGACAGAGTCAAATGGATACATAAATTTCCTCAAATAGCTAAGGGTATTGCCAAAGGAAATACTATTGTCTTTGAAGGAAAAGAGATTCAAGTGACTCTCGCTACTGAAAAGTTTGACAAAAGCAAACATTCCTTCAAGTATCACAAAGAATATCGTGATGTAATAGAAAAAATAGATGGAAAACTTTTCTGGGGAACAGATGGTAATATGCCAAAGAAGGAATATAAGAGTATTGAGGTAAAGATTCGAGGGAAACAAGTCTCCATTCCTCAAACTGCTTATAGTGATTTGTACCAACCTAATTTATATACAGACCTCAATTTTGTCTATTATGACAAAGATAGTGACATCCTCTATATAGTAGCAAATAATGGTGATGGTGCGGGTGCTTATACAGTTTGCTGGCAGATTGAAAAGGGCGTCTACAAGGGAAGAAAAGTAGGCATTCCTTTTTAGAAGAAATTTTATTAAATTTGGTAACAGAGTACTTTTGGACAAAATCCGAGATGAATTATCCGCAATCGGCATCCAGCTCAAAGACGGAAAAGAAGGAACGAGTTATAATTTACTCTAAAAACATACTATGAAAAATTTATATAACGAAGCAGATAAGAATGAAATACTTAATCGGTTAGAAGATTTGAAAGTAGATGCTGTGCGTCAGTGGGGAAAGATGAACATTGTACAGATGTTAGCCCACTTGAATGTTTCCATAGAGACTCCTTTAGGGAAAAATTTTCCAAAAAGAATGTTCATTGGTAGGCTCATAGGAAAGTTGATGAAGAAAAAATTTCTGAATGACCAGCCTATGGCAAAAAATTCGCCTACTGATAAAATGTATATTATTACAGACATCTCTATTGAGGATTTTGAGAAAGAAAAGCAACGAGCAAAAGAGCTTATCACCCTTTTTTATAACAATGGAAAGGAAAAATGCAGTCAGCACCCCCATTCTTTCTTTGGAGAGCTTACACCTGATGAATGGGGAATCCTGCAATGGAAGCATTTTGACCATCATCTGCGACAATTTGGGGCGTAATAAGATATTTCAAAGGGCAAAATTTGCCCTTTGATTTGTATTTTGGAAAAATTAAAACATTACTAATATGTCCATAGAGCAAAAAGACAAAGAACAAATGGAGCAACTCATTGCTCCAGAGGAGTATAATGAAAAACACGAGATTTTTTTTAATGATGATAAGGCAAAATCACAAATTTTAGCCTCCACTTTGCAGGTTTCACAAGAAGAATTTAAAGCAGTGCAGGATTGGTTTTTACTGCTTTTACAAAGGCTTTGTAAGCTAGAATTCGACAATGGGCATATCATTATTGATGAGCTTACCATTTGTCTTGAAAAAACTTCTGCAAATTTAAGCCTCAACGCCAATAAACTCATCTTAGCTAAGCTCATTTATTACAACAACATTATCCAAAGTGGGTATCTGCAATCATCGGTTTTTGGGATTATGACGAAATTTTTAAATGATGAGATAGATCGGCGTATGGCTGGTGCAGACTTCACTTTTGAAGAATTTACAGCACTTAGCGAGTATTTAAAGCATAATTTTTATGTTTCTCCAAACGGTGACTTGCTTGAAAACCTCATAAAAATAGAAAAACGAAATAAAATTTTTGCTAAAGCAAATGATGAAGAAAAACTTGCTATCATAAAAAATTTACTCCAAATCATTGATGATACAGAGTTTCATCACGACATTGTTATCTTTAAAAAAATTCTAGATTTCATCAAGATTAGTGATGAAAAAACGATTTATTATGTCAAAAATTTTATTCCAAAAAATCAGCAAGGTTGCTATCTAATTACAAATAAAATTCTAAATTTAGCTCATTCCGAAGGTAAATTTGATTTATGCGTAAAAGTCCTAAAATTGTTGGATAGTACACGAGGAAAAGAACCTTCTAAGGGCTGGCTAACTAAGTTTAATGAACTTAAAAATGAGCTAGGCAAGGAGGTATTGAAAGAGATAACAGATGAAATTTTAAAACTTGAATCACTTGCATATCACGACTTTGGCTCATATAGCTGGCCTGATGATGTTATGAAACGCTTCATAAAATCGGCTCAGTGGATAAAAGAACTACACTAATTAAAAAATATCACCATTATGTCCATAGAGCAAAAAGACGAAGAGCAATTGATTATTAAAGAAATTAATAACTTATTTAAAAAATTATTAGATCGTTATGAATATAGAAATTTTAGCACCTTATTG
>CAUSFO010000003.1:0-49091 GCA_963530895.1 uncultured Flavobacteriaceae bacterium
CGGACTATATTCAATAGTTGTTCTTGCTTTATCTTTAAATTTCCAGTGTGTATCATCACTGGCGTTCCATATTGTTTAAGGTTTAAACTCAACCATTTTTGTTTAAAAAAATTAAACTTTTCTATGTATTTTTCTGGGTTTTCTAATAATATCAAAATATAATCTTGCTTTTGGATTTTTGCTTTTCTAAAACCTACCACATCCTCCCATTCTATCATCCCAAAAAATACATTGTCACAAATTCCTTTTTCCGAAATACTTAGCGTAGGTTTTGTGCTTAGTATCATCTTTAAATAAATCAATGCTGTGAATCCAAAAAAAATAATCACTGTAATAAAAATCACATCATGAAACACAGGCACATATTTCCTATACTCTCTAAGCCCACCCCTAAAAACGGAAGAACTCCCAACACTACAAAAAGTATAGAAAGGCTAAACATCAAAAAACTTCTTCTCTTATTCGCCTTTATTTCATATTTCATTTAATTCTGCATTCTTAGATAAATTTTCTGGTCTTTCTTCATCACTGTTCCTGCTTCTGGGAACTGCTCTAATATTCTCCCAACGCCTTTATAACTAACACGATACCCCAAGTTTTCCAGCTGTGGAATCACATTTTTCCCTGCTAATCCTTTCAGACTTGGCATTTTTCTGCCTACTATGTTTATTTTAGGATTAGGAGTGATTAGTTTATTTAAATTTACTTTTTTATCATCCAGCATTTCTTCGCCTATATTAAGCGGAGTTTTTAGAAATGTTTTCCCCGCAATCTCTTTAAACACAGGTGCTGCCACTACTCCTCCATAATAATTCCCTTGTGGCTGGTTAATCATCACAATGCAAGTATATTTAGGATCATCCGCTGGATAAAACCCTGCAAATGAAGCTTGATATTTCCCACCACCTTTCCAATATTCAAAACGAGTAGTCCCTGTTTTCCCTGCCATCTTTAGATTAGGAGTAAAGATACTCTTGGCCGTTCCTTTTTCTACAGCTTTGGTGAGGGCTTCTGTCATCATCTGGATAGCCTTAGGAGATGCCATTTTTTCTACCATGACCTGTGGAGTAGCAGTATGTGTCACCTTACCATCTTTCATGATTTTATCAATGAAAAGCGGTTTCACCATTTTGCCATCATTGGCTATTCCATTATAAAAAGTAGCAAGCTGTAATAGACTGAATGCCGAAGCATAGCCATAAGACATTGATGCAAGTGTCGCCTTGTTCCATCTTTTGCTCTCTGGCGTTACAATCATAGGTTTAGCTGCACCTGGGAGTTCTATATCCAGTTTATCAAACATTTTCCATCTTCTAAGATGATTGATAAATATCTGTGGATTAGACGAATACGATTTTACTATCAATTTAGCTGAACCTACATTACTTGACAATGCTAATATTTGACTAATGTCATAAGTTCCTCCCATGTGGCTATCAGTTATCCTCTGTCCGTTATATTCCCAAATACCGCCGCCTGTATTTACAGTTGTATTTTTGTCTATAAAGCCGTCATCCATCGCCGCCAAAAGAGAAACCACCTTAAAAGTAGACCCTGGCTCTGTAGCATCCCTTAAGGCATAATTATACGCATCCACATACCTACCTTCATCATTTTTACGGAGATTCACCATCGCTCGGATTTTCCCAGTCGCAGTCTCCATGACCAAAACACTTCCATGATGAGCGCTAAATGCATAGAGCTGTTTTTCCAAAGCAGAATGGGCAATATCCTGTATCCTCAAATCTAGTGTAGTATAGACATCCTGCCCATCGACAGGCTCTCTTATTTCCCAAAAATCAATAGGCTTCCACTGTTTAGAATTTACCCTCTGCACCCATCTTCTACCATCTTTCCCAGAAAGATACTGACTAAAAGCCCCTTCAAAGCCTGATTTTCCTCGTTCATCATCAATCCCGATGGTTCCCGCCCCGATTTGGTTAGTTGCCAAAATCCTTTTGTATTTTGGTTCTATTATTAGGCATCTTTCTTTTTTATAAGTCTTTGTTTTCGCATTATATTTTCCGAATATAGGAAATCTTTTAAGCCTATTAACTTGCTCAAAATCAAGATTTAACGCCAATGTATAGTATTGGTTTTGTCTTCTTTTTTGTTGTTTCAAAGAACTTCTAAACTCTTGTTTGGTTTTCCCAAACATCTTATGTAGAGAATCTGACAAAATCCCTACCTTCTTATCAAAAACAGAATCCTTTATAATTTTAAAATCGACAAAAACATTATATTTTATAACCGTGGTTGCTAGAATAGAGCCATCGGCAGCATATAGATTTCCTCTCGCTGCTTTGATGGTATCTGCTCTATAATTCGCCTGAATGGTTCTCTGTATGTCATCCACATTTGAATTATTTTGCAAATAGACAATTCTAACCCCAAAAATTATAAACAGAATCGCTGCTACTATTACAAAAAGGTAGCCCCACTGAAGTGTTTTCGCTCGTTTTTTATCATTTGATTCTGCCATAGTTCAAACTATCCATTTTTACTAATATCTTCAAAGGGTGAGATTGCAACGCTTGTAAAGAATCCCTCAAAACCTCTTTACTCAGCTCTGACTCCAGTTTTATTTTTATCAATTTGCTCTGGGTATAGGCATTCTGAGACTTGTATTCTTCCACCTGACTTTTCAGAGTATTCACTTCCCCTATCTTTCTATTCACCAAATCATTGGTAAAAATCATAATCATCAAAAGCGCGAAGCAAAACAAAATATATTTATAATGCTGCTTCACCTCTTCCTTATTCAGAAAGTTTCCTTTCAGAAGATCCATCACAGTGAATTTCCTTGAAGGATGATGATGTTTTCTTTTTGCCATTTCTTTACTTATAGTTTTATCCCAACACGCATTTTCGCGCTTCTTGCTCGTGAGTTATCTTCTATTTCTTCTTCCGTAGGAACTATCACTTTTCTATATGGAAGCTCAAAAACTTTTTGATAATTTCCATAAACATCTCTCTCTGGCTCCCCTTCGAACATTCCGTTTTTCAAAAATTTCTTAACCAACCTATCTTCTAACGAATGGTATGAAATAATCACCAATCGCCCATCTTTTTTCAACACATTAGAAGACTGCACCAGCATTTCTTTCAGAGCGTCCAACTCTTGATTGACCTTTATTCTTATTGCTTGGAAAACCTGCGCAAAAAACTTATTGCTCTTATGTGCAGGAACATACGAGAATACTTTTTTCAAATCTTCCGTAGTCTTTATATCTGCGGATTTCCTTTTATTGACAATTTCCCTCGCTAGTTTTCTTGCTTCCCTCAGTTCTCCATAATAGTAGAAAATATCCGCCAAAGCTTCCTCGTCATACTCATTCACCACCTTATAGGCATCTATGTCCTGCATTTTATTCATTCGCATATCCAGAGGTGCATCACTTCTGATGGAAAACCCTCTCTCTGCTTTATCAAACTGATGAGAAGAAACTCCCAAATCTCCCAAAACTCCATCCACCTGAGCTACACCATACATCAGCAGTGAATTTTCTAAAAACCTAAAATTTTGGTTAATTAAAGTAAATCTAGAGTCTTCTATAGCGTTATTTAGCGCATCAGAATCTTGGTCAAAACTAAACAACCTGCCCTTTTCGGAAAGTCTGGACAAAATCTCACGAGAATGTCCTCCTCCACCGAAGGTAACATCCACATATACGCCATCAGGATTATTTACTAAGGCATCTACACTTTCTGCGAGTAAAACAGGTTTATGATACATTTCTAACTTACTTTGATATACTATAAGTTTACAAAATTATATATATTTTTTTAAAACAAATCTAATTTTATCTTTCATGTGGATAAGTTATATCTTATGATAAAATGATTTCGGTAGTAAATATTCATTTTTTTTGAGATAAAACCTATTTTTTACATTTTTATTTAATATCTTTGCGATTACTTTTGTGAGTATTGGTATGATTTTTAAGACAAAAAAAGATAAAAAGTATCACTTCATAGAGAAAGGAGAAGGCCATCCTATGGTTCTTCTGCATGGGCTTATGGGAGGACTCAGCAATTTTGAGGAAATGGCTGAATTTTTCGCTGACAAGGGCTTCAAAGTATTTGTCCCTCAGCTGCCTATCTATGATTTACCTGTGCTAAATACCAACCTCACAGCCATCTCAAAATTTGTAGGAAAATTCATCAAACAAGAGATAGGAAAACCTGTCACTGTGGTAGGAAACTCTATGGGAGGACATATAGGACTCATACTTACTTTGGCTCGTCCAGAATATGTTCATTCCCTTGTCCTTACAGGTAGTTCAGGACTTTACGAGCGCTCTTTCGGAGATAGTTTCCCTAGAAAAAGCGACAAAGAATACATCAAAAGAAAAACCCAGGAAGTTTTTTATAATCCTGATGTAGCCACAGATGAACTTGTGGATGAAGTTTTCGGTATTGTAAATGACCGAATGAAAGGCATAAAAACAGTAATGCTGGCAAGAAGCGCCATCAAACACAACATGCAGAATGAACTGCCTAACATCAAATGTCCTACCTGCATCATCTGGGGAAAACAAGACAATGTAACTCCACCAGATGTAGCCATAGAAATGAATAGGCTGATTCCTAATTCAGAGCTGTTTTGGATAGACCAATGTGGGCACGCCGCAATGATGGAAAAACCAGAGGAGTTTAATGGAATTCTCTATAATTGGTTAAAAGATAAAGTTTAACAAATGGAAGTTAGTTACTAGCTTCCATTTTTCAAATACAAAATTTAGAAATGAAAATAAAATCGGTTTCCTTCGTAAAAAGCAGCCAAAAATGGCAGGATTGCCCAGAGCCCAATCTCCCTGAATACGCTTTCATCGGGCGAAGTAATGTAGGAAAATCCTCTCTGATAAATGCCCTGATGAACCAAAAAGACTTAGCGAAAACCTCGCAGACACCAGGGAAAACACAGCTTATCAATAATTTTTTGGTTAATGAAGAATGGTATCTTACCGACCTGCCTGGCTACGGCTACGCAAGAGTTTCCAAATCACAGAGAAAAGATTTTGAAAAGCTGATTACCAACTATATTCTCAACAGAGAAAACCTCGTTCATCTATTTGTTTTGGTGGATATTCGCCACCTGCCGCAGAAAATAGATTTGGAGTTTATAGAATGGTGCGGAGAAAACCAAATTTCTTTTTCCATCATCTTCACTAAATCAGACAAGATGAAAACCCAAGCTGCCGCAGAAAAAAGCGTCGCGGAATACAAGAAAATTCTTTTAGAAACTTGGGAAGAACTACCCAATATTTTTGTCACTTCAGCAGAGAAAAAACTGGGCGGAGAGCAGATTTTGGATTTCATAGAAGAAACCAACAAAATCATTTCTGCTAAATGAAATTCATAGAAATTCTTTATTGGCTGTTGATTGCTTTATGCCCAATAATAGCGACCAGTATTATCAGTTTCTTCATATGGAACTTATCCGAGTCTTTATTATGGTTCATCATTACTGAAGGATGTGGGATTTTAGCGGGAATATATTTAGCAGAATACATTAGGAAAAAATATGGTTGTTCTAATTTCTACTCCAAACTAATGAACACCTCAGATTTAGATGAAAAATAATATAATTAAATATTTCATTATAGGATTAGGACTATTAGCCACAGGTATATTTTTAAAAAATTTATTTAAAGATAAACCTGAACAAAATGTAATGATTATCAATGGCTGGAAAAAAGACCAAAACGGCTGTCTAAAACTAAGAACAGAGAAACTCGCCATTGAACTAATAGCAAAACACAACCTAAACCACTCTTCAAAAGAAAAATTTATCAATGTTTTTGGAGAACCCAATAAAAAAAAATTATCAATGATACAGAAGTATTAGTCTATTACTTTGATACTTTATGCGATGCCCAAGAGCAAGATAAATGCTATGCTGAATTCCATTTCAAAAGAGGACTATTAACCTCAACAGAGTTTCTATGTGAATAAAAAACAGAAAATTATTACTTCTATCTTTTAGTATATGTTTAGTATATGTATTACTAGGGACCATGGTTGTACTCGTAAGTTTCCCTAAATTCCAAACATTTGGCTTCAACCACGAACACCCTCTTTGGCTGCCTTTAGTTATTTTTACCTTACCTGTGAATATACTTCTATTTGGTTTAGCAATGGTAGATTTATCTTTTTCTTCGATTTTTATATTACAAACCATTGTATTTCTGATTTGCTGGGGAGTAATTCATCTAATGATAAAAATATTATTAAACAAAAGAAATAAAACATAAATATTTTTTATTTCCTACTTCTTCTCAAAAACATGAAAATCTCTCGTAAGCTGCAGATATTCACCCGAGTAGCACCGTGGCGAAACTTCTAAAACTAGTCCTTCCTCCTGAGGCTCTCCCTCACAAAAAGAAAACTCCAGCACACAGCGTTTTGCTTCGGCTTGTGGTGTTCCGTGCAAAATCACTCTTCGTCTAAGTTTCAGTGCAAAATCTGCACATTTTTCTATAAAAAAAGCCTCAGATGATTTTGGGATAATCACTGAAAACAATCCGTTTTCCGAAAGTAACGCCGAAGAATTCTGTATCAGCTGTTCAAAATTAAGTTCCACCTGCTGCCTTGCCAAAACATCTTTTTGAGAGGAATCCATCTGCTCAAAATAAGGCGGATTGGAGAGAATTAAATCAAATTTTTCTTCGGAAATATAATTTTTAAAGTCAAAAAGTTCGGCTCTCAGCCTATCTCTAAACGGCGAATTGCTAAAATTCTGTCCTGCCAGTTCCACCGCTTTTTCATTGATATCAAGCGCTAAAATCTCGGCTCTGGGATTTCGCTGGGCTGTCATCAGAGAAATCAACCCTGTTCCTGTACCCACTTCCAGCACCCTAAGAGCCGCCTCACAGGACGCCAAAACACCAAGCAAAACACCATCTGTTCCCACTCGAAACACATTTTTGTCCTGCAAAATGCTGAACTGTTTAAAATGGAAAGGTTTCATCCTTTGAACCATTTAGAATATTTCATAAAACCATTTATCGCCCATAGGCAGGTGTAATACAAGGACTTCACTACCGAAAATTCCATAAACTCCCTATAAACCAAATACTGGTCTTTTATGATGTTTTTTTTCTTTCGGGAAACACTGCCTTCGCGCATTCTATATTTAGCCAAAGTTTTTTCCACAGGATATCCCTTAGGAATTACTTTTAATAAATTTAGCCACATCACATGGTCTTCTCTCTTGCTTTTTATAGGAAATAAAAATTTGCCCACTCTCTTTGTGTCATAAATGGTAGAAACAGGAGCTAGTCTACAGGTTTCCAATAAATTAGAAAAAGTTACAACTGTATCCGCTTTGAAATCCTTTAGAATTGGCTCCATTGTATGTTCATCACATCTTGAATAGCTACAATAGGCTAATTCCACATTTTTTTCTTCCATAAAACCTATCATAGTTTCCAGATACTCTGGATACCAAAGATCATCAGAATCAAGAAATGCAATATACCTTCCTGAAGCCCTTTCAAGGCTTTTGTTCCGTGCGTTTCCTGCGCCGCCATTTTGTTCAAGGACTTCTAGTTTTATTCTTGGGTTATCATATTTTTTGATGATTTCAGCGGTATTATCGCTTGATTTATCATCAGTAATCAACCACTCCCAATCCTGAAAAGTCTGGGCAAGAACAGACTTTATAGTCTCTTCTATAAACTCAGAAGAGTTGTAGCACGGAGTAATGATGGAAACTTTCGGTATCATTTATTTTTCAAACATTTGTCTTGTGATAAAATCTTTTTCTAAACTCCAGTTCCTCGCTGGAGAATATTCCCTTCCGTAGGAAATAATCTGCAAATGTAGTTTATTCCAATCTTTCTCTGGGAAAAGTTTTTTGGCATCAGCTTCGGTTTGGACTACATTTTTTCCTTCTGTAAGTTTCCAAAGTTTCATCAGCCGATGAATATGCGTATCCACAGGAAACGCTGGAAAACCAAACCACTGGCTCATCACCACAGAGGCGGTTTTGTGTCCTACGCCTGGTAGTTTTTCTAATTCCTCAAAAGTCTGCGGCACCACGCCTTCATAATCTCTGAGCAGCATTTCTGCCATACCTTTCAAGTTTTTAGCTTTGGTGTTTGAGAGACCGATTTCTTTTATTAAATCCTTTATTTCTGCTACTTCTAGTTTTGCCATCGCCTGCGGTGTTCCTGCAATTCGGAAAAGCTCAGGAGTGATTTCGTTCACTTTTTTATCAGTAGTCTGCGCCGAAAGAGCCACCGCCACCAACAGCGTATAGGCATCTGTATGGTGCAGGAAAATAGGAACTGTGGGATAGAGTTTATCCAGCTCTTTTCTCACAAAATCGGCTCTTTGTTTTTTGGTCATTATCAAAAGATTTGTCGCAAAAATAATGAAATAATAACATTTTTTTAATAAAAAATAATATTTCTATTGTAGAAATTTCCTATATTTGTTATAGTTTTTTAAATACTATTAACTATGGGTATTGTTCGTTTTGGTGTTTCTCTAGAAGAAGACCTTTTGGAAGCTTTGGATAAATATAGTGAGGACAATTTGTTCAAGAATCGTTCTCAGGCAATTAGATACTTGATTAACAAGAGTTTAGTGGCTGAAAAATGGGATAAAGATGCCATGGTGGCTGGTTCTATTACTTTGGTGTTTGACCACCATAGAAGGGAGTTGGTAAATAAACTGACCAACATCCAGCATAGATATCATGACAATATTTTGTCTTCTCTACACTTCCACTTGGAGCATGATTTGTGCATGGAAATCATCGCCGTGAAAGGAAAGGCTTCTACTTTGATAGAACTTGCTAACAGCCTGATTTCTGTGAAAGGAATAGAGCACGGAAAACTTACAACCACAAAGGCTGATAAATAATTTTTGAATAAAAAAAGCAGAAACATAAATTTCTGCTTTTTTGGATTTAGTTTCCTCTATTCTCCATCTGTTCTCTGGATGGTGGAGGCGGCATTCTCCTTTCATCCTTTCTTTTTGGGTGGCTGGACTGCCATTTTTCATACTGCTCAGGTGTCAGGATTTTTTTGAGTTTTCGCTGATGTTTCTCATGAAGTTTTTCCTTGTCCGCTTTATGCTGCTGGCGAAGTTCTTCCAGCTGTTTTGTTTGTTTTTCGGAAAGATTGAGTTCTTCTAATCTTTTTCCTCTGCCATCTTTTTCTCTTTCCATTTTTCTCTGCTCTGGACGATGGCAGTCATGTTCCCTTGGAGCTTCTTGTGCTGATGCAAAACCAAATGCTCCGACTAATGCTAAACTTAAAATTAACTTTTTCATAATGTTCAAATTTTTACGATTTTCTATTTATTTGATTCGTTTTTTTGGTCAAGGTTAAGTCCGTGAAAGTTAAACTTCTATTAAGTTTTCTTAAATTTCTTCTAAAGAATCATTATCTTTGGGCAACTTTCTAAAATTTATCTAAAATGAAGATTTTATATCAAAAACTAATCTCTTGTGTTGTTTTTAGTGTCTTTACGCTGAACTCCGCTCAGGAAATCACTTTAAATAAAATACACTCAGGGTATTACAGAACCGAGTTTATCTATGGGATAAACTCCATGAACGATGGAGAACACTACACCGTTTTGGAAAAAGATGGAATCATAAAATATTCCTACAAAACAGGAAAAAAAATAGAAACCATCTTAGAGGCTAAGATACAGGACTATACATTTTCTCACGATGAAAGCAAAGTACTGGTTCTGAACGAACAACAGCCCATCTACCGCCATTCTTTCTTAGGAAAATACCATGTAGTAAATCTAAATAAAAATGGAAAAATAACTGCCCTAAACAACGGAAACTGGGTTCAGGAACCTAAATTCTCTCCTGATGGAAGATTCGTTGCTTTTATCTCTGGAAATAATCTTTATTACCAAGATCTCAGCTCTGAAAAAATCACCCAAATCACTTTCGATGGTGAGAAAAACAAAATCATCAATGGACTTGCAGATTGGGTGTATGAGGAGGAATTCGGGCATGCAGATATGTACCAATGGACAAAAAACAGCGAAAGTCTAGTTTTCGTAAAATTTGATGAAAGCCAAGTAAAAGAAATGAACATGCAGGTTTTCAATGGAAATCTGTATCCGCAGGATTTTCGTTTCAAATATCCAAAAGCTGGAGAAGAAAACTCAAAAGTTTCGGTATACACCTATGATTTAATATTGAATAAATCCACACAAATCAATCTTGCTAACTTTGAAACTTATTATATTCCACAAGTTTTCCAGACTTCGCAGCCTAATGAAATTGCGATAGCGACTTCCAACAGGCATCAGAACAAACTGGAAATCATCAAGATAAATACTAAAAATCACTCCACCAAGAAAATCCTAACCGAAACGGATGCCGCTTGGATAGAAACGGACAATCTTTCTTTGGAATTTTTGGAGGACAATTCTTTCCTTTGGGCTTCGGAAAGAGATGGTTTTAGACATTTTTATTGGTACACACCTGATGGAAAACTGAAAAAACAAATCACCAAAGGCAACTGGGAAATCACTGACTACTATGGTTTTAGCCCAAAAAATTCTGAAATCTTGGTGCAGACTACTGAAAAAGGCAGCACCAATAGAGTGGTGAGCAAAATAAACATCAAAACAGGGAAAAAGCAGATAGTTTCTGAATTAAATGGAACCAATAGCGCAGATTTCAGCAAGTCTTTCCAATATTTCATCAACACGCATTCTTCTGCAGAACAGCCGAATATTTACACTTTGAGGGATTTTAACGGAAAAACTCTGCGAGAATTACAGAATAATAATTCGGCGCTGAAAAAACTGCAGTCAGATGGTTTCGTAACCAAAGAATTTTTCCAAATTCCAAACAAAAACGGTGACCAAATGAACGCTTGGATGATAAAACCCAAAGACTTCTCGCCTAACAAGAAATATCCTGTGCTGATGTACCAGTATTCTGGGCCTGGTTCCCAGCAGGTAAGCAATGTTTGGGATGGCAGAAACACTATTTGGTTTAACCTTTTGGCTCAAAAAGGATACATTGTGCTCTGCGTGGATGGGCGAGGAACGGGCTATCGTGGAACGAAGTATAAGAAAGCAACTTACAAGAATTTAGGAAAATACGAGATAGAAGACCAAATCGCTGCTGCACAGTGGATCGGTTCACAGAGCTTTGTAGATGCTGGGCGAATTGGGATATTCGGATGGAGTTTTGGAGGATATATGGCAAGTCTAGCGATGACCAAAGGAGCAGATGTTTTCAAGGCAGGAATCGCAGTGGCACCTGTAACCACTTGGCGCTATTATGATACGATCTACACTGAAAGATATCTACAAACGCCACAAGAAAACCCACAAGGATACGATGAAAATTCGCCAATCAACTTTGCTGGTCTAATGAAAGGAAAATACCTGCTAATCCATGGAACAGCGGATGACAATGTCCATTATCAAAATGCAGTAGAAATGGCGGAAGCTCTTATTCAGAAAAACAAAGAATTTGAGTTCATGACCTATCCAGACAAAAACCATGGAATATATGGTGGAAATACAAGACTGCACCTACACCAAAAGATGACAGATTTTATTCTAAATAATCTATAATAAACGAAAAAGCCAGAAAAATTTCTGGCTTTTTTATTTATTCTCCTTTCTTATTTTTATAACTGTTATACCCTACATAAGCGAGATAAAGTGCTGCTCCAATAAAGAATAGCAAAACTGTAATAGATCCACCTAAATCATACAGAAGATTGATAAGTCTATTCATCTTGATAGTTCCTCCTTCTTTTTCCCATTTCACAAGTTCTAAGTAGTAATAAATCCCAAAACCTAAAACCCCAACTGCAAGCACCAAACTACCTAAAAGAGGGAGCATCGGGTTTTTACTTGATTTGTTTTCGTACATACTTCTCTCGATGAATTTTTCATCTGTTTCGTTTTTGTTCTCGTTGCTCATAAAAATATAATTTTAAATATTTATCGTTTTACATTATCCAAACTACCATAAGTCCTTGCATTAAAGCCTTCTCCGTCTTTCACTGCAAATTCTATTTCGTTGTCAGAAAGAATCTTAAATTTAGTAATAAATGTTTTTTCATCCTTCTGTGCCTTCTGAACATGCGGCTCTATGACTGCACCATAAGAAAGCTCTTCCATCAATTTGATAACACAGGTGCTGTCAGCGGAATTTACCTCCTGCACCTCTACCCATTTCATATCTGAGCCTTTGGAAGTGGCTTTTCCGTTTGAGTCATAGTTGGTAACTGGAACACCTACTCTATACTGCTCGCCTTTTTTAGGGAGTTGTAGCAATTCTGCTTTTGCATTCTCTTTCATTGGTTTTTTTATAAAAAGTGTATAACCCAACCAACCAAAAAACGCCAATATAAGTATTATTGCAAATGCTATGATGAACTTCCCAGGCCAGCTTACTTTCAGTCCTTTTTTAGGAACAGGATTTGCTACTTTTTGCTGTTCGAAAAAAGCCTCCATTTCAGAAGTCCACTTAGATGCAGGAATATCTTTATTATCAGATATTCTAAAAAACACTCCTGATGGCTTTTTTACATACTGTTTACTCAGTAAAGTTTCTACTTCTTTTTGGTATAAAACCAAGCGCATAGGTTCCATCTCTCCACTAAGCGGACAGAGCAAATCTGGAACTTCTATGTTGTAATAACTTTTGTATTCTACATGGAAATAATAGACCATTTTTGTTATCTATTTGATAATTATACTTATTCTACAACCTCATCGGCATGTTTTTTCACAAAATCTTTCTTACGATAGATTTTAGAAACCATCATATTATATGTAGAACCTTCTTGATAATTCTTAATGTCTATAGTTTCAGTAAAATCTTCATCTAGACCAAATTTCCATGGAGTACCATCTCTATGAGGAATATAGTAACCACCTGTGATTTCTATCGGTGCGTAGTATGTTTTTCCATCTACTTTCACATTTTTGAATCTCATTTGGTACATTCTATTTTGTTCAAAAGGAATATCCGTGTAAGCCTCTGTATAAAGGACATATTCAGAATTAGTAGGGTTAAGAATAGACTCTGTCTGCCATTCACTTTTTTCAAAGTTTATTTCTTTTCCTTCAGGAGTTTTCAGAGTATGATTTCCGTTTTCAAGTTCAATATTTTGTGTAGAGTTTGGCTCCATTTTATATGGTTTCCCATCTACTTCAAAGGAAATTGCCTTGTCTGTAGGATTATCAACTATTACTGTATTATTTTGTTTAGAACAAGAAAACAATACTGACGCAAGACCTAAGGACAACAATATATTTTTCATAATTTTTTATTTATGCAAAGGTAAAAATTATACATTATATACGAAAGATGTTACCAAATTATCTCTATATTTGCCTTTTAGTTGAAAATTATGAAAAACAAACATCCAAAAGGTTTACCCTATCTCTTCTTTACAGAAATGTGGGAAAGGTTCGGCTATTATCTGATTTTAGGAATCTTCGTGTTGTATATGATTGATGCCGACAAGGGCGGTTTAGCCTTTGAAAGCAAACATGCTGATGACATCTTTGGGACATTCATTGCCCTTACCTACCTTACACCGTTTCTTGGCGGGTTTCTTGCAGACAGACTGCTGGGATACATCAAGGCGATTTACATCGGTGGGGCGCTTATGGGGCTAGGATACATTGGTTTAGGACTTTTCAAAGATGTGTCCATGTTCTATGTATCCATGGGACTGATAATCGTGGGTAATGGATTCTTTAAACCGAGTATCTCCACGCTTTTAGGAAACCTCTATTCTGATGATAAGTATAAAGCCAATAAAGACGCGGGATACAACATCTTCTACATGGGGATAAATATTGGGGCTTTTGTATGTAATATCATTGCTGCTTATATGAGAAATAAATACGGCTGGGGCGAGGCTTTCGTGACGGCTGGTGTAGGAATGTTTTTAGGACTGATTATTTTCTCTATTGGTAAAAAACATGTCATTCATGCCAATGTAATGAAACCTGTCCAAGAGGGCGATACCACTATAAGTTCCATCTTGGTAAAAGTGTTCCTTCCTGCTATCATCGCGGGAGCTATCGGCTGGGTAATTCCTGGGAATATCTTTGGGTCGGATTCTACGGATGCCTTTATATTTGCGTGTATTCCTGTTATTTTGTTTTATATTTTTATTTACATCAGTGCAAATGCAGAGGACAAGAAACCTATCGGAGCCTTGTTGGCGATATTCGCTGTGAGTATGATGTTTTGGGCTGTATTTAAACAAAACGGAACTGCCCTTACCCGTTGGGCAAATTACTACACGGACAGAAGTGTCCCTACGGCTTTAGAAGAACCTTTGGAAAGCATCTATTTGGTGGATACAAAGGACTACAACACAAAGGAAGTTGCAGTTCATGACAATCAGTTCCAAACTGTAAAAGATGAAGATGGAAAACCTAAAAAAGAACAAGGAAAAGATATTTATTTCAAAAATATAAGCAAGGAACAAAGAGCCGAGCTGGAAGCCAATCCAGACAAGAAAGTATATCTCTACAATACGGAGCTGTTCCAGTCTATCAATCCTTTTTGGGTTATTGCCCTTACACCAGTGGTGGTAGGATTCTTTATGATGCTTCGTAGAAAAGACAAAGAACCTTCTACTCCTACAAAGATAGTTTTGGGATTATTCCTATCGGCTCTCAGCTGCCTTGTGATGGTAGCTGCTGTATATGCAGGAGACAACGGCGCTTCCAAAGTATCACCGCTTTGGCTGTTTGCCGCTTATGGAATCATCACAATAGGCGAACTCTGTTTGTCTCCTATGGGACTTTCTCTAGTGTCTAAACTTTCTCCACCGAGAATTACAGCGCTGATGATGGGAGGATTTTTCCTTTCTACTTCGATAGGGAATAAACTCTCTGGTATACTAGCAAGTATGTGGTACAGCTACGAAAACAAAGCTAATTTCTTCTGGGTAAATTTCGCCCTGCTGCTCATCGCTACTCTGCTGGGAGTTGCCATCCTAAAACCGCTGAATAAAGCCATGAAAGAAAAAGGCGTAAAATAAATCAAAATAAAAAATACCACTTATTGAGTGGTATTTTTTTTATTTTCTCTATCTGAAATATATGCTACAATAAACACCGTGGACAAGATAAAAGCAAACCCTATCGCATCCAAGAAGGAAAAAGGATTCCCTAAAAAGACTACAGAACATATCGTAGCCACCACAGGTTCTATACAAGCTATCATACTTGCTTTCGTAGGCCCTATAATTCCTACACCTGACAAATAAAACAGAAACGCAAAGATACTTCCCAAAAGGACAATCAGTAATAAAAATACAATTACTACGATATCTACCTTCACGGGCTGTTCCCATGGTTTCACTGTTATAGAAAGGGCAATTCCACCGATGAACATTCCCCATGCGATGACCACCGCTGTTCCATATTTCTTTAAAATCTCTGCTGGTTGCACCGTATATATGACCAAAGTAATCGCCGATAGCATTCCCCAAAACAGCGCCACAGAAGAAATCTTCAATGTGTTCTTATCTAAATGCGTAGCCAGAATAAACACTCCCAAAAGAGATAAAAACAAAACAACTACTTCATATGGTTTTGGTTTTCTTTTTTCTTTAAAACAAACATAAAGCAAAATAAGCGTAGGTCCAAAATACTGAAGCACCGTAGCAATACCTGCATTAGAATGCTGTATCGTCGTGAAATAGGTATATTGTGTCCCCAGCATACCAAAAACCCCGAAAACGAACACCCTTATCAAATCTTTAGTATTTCTAAAAATATCAAAGATTTTATTCTTATCCTTTGCATAAAGATAAACCAGCAAAAAAACACCCGCCAGCAAAAGCCTGTATGGAGTCAGCCAGTCAGATGTTACTCCTTTCTGCAAAAACAAAAACTCCGCAAAAGCCCCATTTATCCCCCACAGCGTAGCACCAATAGTTGTATAGATAAATCCTTTTTTCGATTGATTCATTTTATTTATTGTCCTCTTTATTTATCTCTTTGAGGTTTATCTGCATTTTTAAACTGCCAGCTAGGATCTAAATATTGTATCTTAGATGAATTCTTTTTCTTGAGGTCTTCATACTTTTCCATTGCCTGTTTAATGTTTTCAGACTTATCTACATTAGTATTGAAGTCCGTTTGTTTAGTGTAGTGTTTTATCACCTGATAAAATAATCTTCTATCTTTGAACTCATTTGGATTCAGCGGAGTTAAATTTACTCCAGCCACAACAACTCCCATCTGCCCTTTAGCATTTATAACATATACGCCATTAGGCTCTAGATCAGCTTCTATAAAATCTCTATTTTCTGATGCTGCCCAAAATAAATGTTTCCCTGGCTCACACTCATACACCATATAACTAAATCCATTCAACGCACCCAAGAACTTGTCTCCATCATATATTCTAAAATTTATAAGGTATCCCGCTCCTGATTTAACAATCTAAACTAACGACTTCCCCTCAGATGGTTTGGCTATTTCTTGTGTCACCACTTTTTGAGAGAATAAACTTCCTGTTCCCAATACAAAGGATAAAATCAATAAAAATTTTCCAATGGTTTTCATATTATAACTATTTATTAAATTAATTAACCCAAAAATCTATATGCCACGATTTTAAAATCAAAACTCACAGGTCTGAGACTCGCCAGATAATCTACTCTTAGATATTTCTGGGATGAATACTCCTCCACCAGCTCGCCATTTTCATTATAATTAAAATTATTATTAGGAAGTTTGACAGAAGCTATCATTTCTCCTTTGTGCATTCCTTCCACCCAGCCTTTTTCGTCGTCTAGTTCTATTTCGGACAGCAGGTCAGTTATACCTTGTTTAGTGTTGTATTCTATGTATTCTTTCATTTTAGTTTAGCTTTTGAACAAGTTTTGTAAATTCTTCTTCGCAGTTTTTTTCTTCGTAAAGAATTCTATAAATATGCTGCACGATAGGAGCATCTATCTTATTGTTTTTAATAATCTGATAGATTCCGTTGGTAGCGTAGTAGCCCTCTGCCACCATGCTCATAGACTGGATAGCAGATTTCACCGTGTAGCCCTTCCCGATGTAGTTCCCAAACATTCTGTTTCTACTAAACAGCGAGTAAGCTGTAACGAGCAAATCCCCAATGTATGAACTTTCATTGACATCTCTTGGCTCTGGATACACCGCATCTAAAATTCTTTCCAGTTCCCGAACGGCATTAGAAATATATACCGCTTGGAAATTATCCCCATAGCCCAGCCCATTCGCCATTCCTGCGCCTATGGCATAGATATTTTTGAGAACCGCGCTGTATTCATTCCCAAGAATATCATTACTTTGGTTAATTCTGATGTATCGTGAAGACAACAAGTCGCTCAGCATCTGAGTGGTTTCCTTGCTGGAAGCTGCCACTGTAAGGAAAGACAATCGCTCCATGGCAACTTCTTCAGCGTGGCACGGCCCTGCAAGAACTGCTTGGTTTCTATATCCTATATTAAAAGTATCACGGAGATAATTCGCCACAATATCATTATGCTTTGGAACAATTCCTTTAATCACCGATGCAAATATCTTCCCTGAATAATCACAAGTCATCTTCTCTATGGTATCCGCCAAATAGATAGATGGCGTTGCTAGAATAATCACATCGCAGGCTGTCACCAGCTCATTGATATCCATTGTCAAAACCAATCGGTCTGGGTTAAATTTCACTGCGGTGAGATAGTGCGGATTGCTCCCTTGTGAAACCAGAGCCTCCCTTGTACCATCATCACGAAGCAGCCAATGAACTTTTTCGCAGTTTTCCATCAGCATTTTTACTACTGCGGTGGCGAAACTACCACTTCCGATAACCCCAACTTTTGGTAAATTTTTGTTCTCAGTCATATCGTTTTTCATTTAAACCACAAAGGTAAAGAAAAAAATCCTTCAAAATTGAAGGATTTTATTTTTGGATTTACATTTAAATTCTAAAATAACCATTTAGACCCGCCATATGGATTCTATGAAAAAGATCAATAACAAGGTTAGATTATTCAGCAGGTCTAAATGGTCTTTATAACATTATAACAATTACTCTGTAGGTCTGAAAACCAGCTTATTATCAAAACAATCGACTGTCACTCTCTCGCCATCTTTTATATTTCCAGCCAAAATCTCTTTTGAGAGTTTATTCAGAACTTCCTGCTGCACTACTCGTTTCAGCGGTCTAGCTCCAAATGCTGGGTCGTAACCTTTTTTCAGAATGAAATCTATCGCTTCCTGCGTTGCAGTCAAGATGATATTTCTGCTTTCCAGCATCTTGTTGATTCCTCTTAGTTGGAATTGAACGATTTTTCCGATTTCATTGTAATTCAATGGTTGGAACAGCACCGTTTCATCTATTCTGTTGAGAAACTCTGGTCGTAGAGTTTGTTTCAACAGGTCAAATACTTCTTCTTTGGCTTTTTCTACGATTTCAGTCAAATTACTTTCGTTAATTTTCTCAAAATTCTCCTGAATGATGTGAGAACCAAGGTTAGAAGTCATGATGATAATCGTATTTTTAAAATTCACCACGCGCCCTTTGTTATCGGTCAATCGCCCATCATCCAACACTTGAAGCAAGGTATTAAACACATCTGGGTGTGCTTTTTCCACCTCATCTAGAAGCACCACAGAATATGGTCTTCTTCTTACTGCTTCGGTCAGCTGTCCGCCCTCATCATAGCCTACATATCCTGGAGGCGCTCCTACCAATCTAGAAACGGAGTGTTTCTCCTGATATTCAGACATATCGATACGGGTCATATTATTTTCATCATCAAATAAGAACTCCGCCAAGGCTTTCGCTAACTCGGTTTTACCAACTCCTGTAGTTCCGAGGAAAAGGAAAGACCCGATAGGTTTTTTCTCATCATTCAGTCCCGCTCTGTTTCTTCGGATAGCATCGGCTACGGATTGTATTGCTTCCTCTTGTCCTACTACTCTCTTGTGGAGTTCATCTTCCAAATGAAGCAGTTTTTCTCTTTCGGACTGAAGTAGTTTAGTTACTGGAATTCCTGTCCATTTCGCCACCACTTCAGAGATATTTTCTGCGGTAACTTCCTCTTTTACAAGCTCATTTTGCTGATTCTGCATTGCCAATTCCAGTTTTTGAAGCTCGTCCTCCTTTTCGCGGAGTTTTCCATATTGTATCTCTGAAACTTTTGCATAATCGCCCATACGCTGAGCTCTTTCAGCTTCTAGTTTTAGGCTTTCAATATCTTTTTTAATCTGAGTCAAATCCTCGGATTTCTGCTTTTCACTGAGCCATTTTGCGTTGATTTGGTTTCGTTCCTCAGTGATTTTCGCAATATCTTCTTTCAGATGGTCTATTTTAGTCTGATTGCCCTCTCTGGAAATTGCCGCCAGCTCTATCTCCATCTGCATAAGTTTTCTGTCTAAAACATCCAATTCCTCCGGTTTGGAATTGATTTCCATTCTTAATTTTGCAGAAGCCTCATCGATTAAGTCAATCGCTTTGTCCGGTAAAAATCTATCCGAAATATATCGCTGGGACATTTCTACTGCCGCAATGATGGCTTCATCTTTTATTCTAATCTTGTGGTGAAATTCATATTTGTCTTTGATTCCACGAAGAATAGAAATCGCTGATTCTGTGTCTGGCTCTTCCACCATCACTTTTTGGAAACGGCGTTCCAGAGCCTTGTCTTTCTCAAAGTATTTTTGATACTCGTTAAGCGTTGTCGCACCGATGGAACGAAGCTCTCCTCTCGCCAAAGCTGGTTTCAGGATATTCGCAGCATCCATCGCTCCCTCGCCACCGCCTGCGCCTACAAGGGTGTGGATTTCATCGATGAAAAGGATAATCTGTCCATCGGATTTCACCACTTCATTTACTACGGATTTTAGTCTTTCTTCGAACTCTCCTTTGTATTTCGCACCTGCAATCAATGCTCCCATATCAAGTGAATAGAGCGTTTTGTCCATCAAGTTTTCTGGAACATCTCCACTGATGATTCTATGGGCTATTCCTTCGGCGATGGCAGTTTTACCAACACCTGGCTCACCGATGAGAATAGGATTATTCTTGGTTCTTCGCGAAAGAATCTGCAGCACTCTTCGGATTTCTTCATCTCGCCCGATTACTGGGTCTAATTTCCCTTCTGCCGCCAGTTCATTGAAGTTTTTAGCATATTTATTAAGCGATTGGTAAGTTTCTTCGGAACTTGCCGAAGTCGCCTTTGAACCTTTTCTAAGTTCTTTGATTCCTCCTTCCAAAAGGGATTTGGTCACGCCCATGTCTTTCATCATCTGTGAAACGGAAGAACTCACCTCTAATAACGCCAACCAAATATGCTCCAAAGTCACATACTCATCGCCCATTCTTTTAGCAATATTAGGCGCTTCCAAAAGGACTTTGCTGGCACTTTGAGAAAGGTAAATATTTCCGCCTTCTACTTTTGGGAGGCTTTCCAAAGATTCTCTGTTTCTTTGTCTTATCAGATTAAGGTCGGCTTCTGCTTTTTTCATTAGAAAAGCCGAGATATTTTCATCCACTTGGAAAATCCCTTCCAATAGATGCTGAGGTTCTATACTCTGGTTGCCAAAATCCAAAGCAATCTGTTGTGCTTTTTGGATGGCTTCTTGCGATTTTACGGTATATTGATTTAGATTCATAATTCTTTATTTTAAAAGTTATCTGAAATCTAAATTGCAAAAACCATTCTATCACACAAAACAAGACAAAATTTCCGAAAATGATTTGGGATTGATATTTTTGATGTGACAAAATTTCCTAATTCTACTTTTACGAGCAAAAATCAGGAACTTTATTCATTCTTTTTTAGCTGTTAAAATGCTCCCAAACTGCTTTTGCTTTGGATTTCCCCAAAATCTCTTCCAGCGTTTCCAGCGAGGCTTCTTTTATTCTTTTTACAGATTTTAATTTAGATAAAAGCTGCTGGATGGTTTTCTCGCCTACACCAGGGATTTCCTCCAATTCTGATTTTATTGTAGAATTTTTTCTTCTCATGCGGTGATGCTTTACACCAAAACGGTGCGACTCATCCCGAACCCGCTGGAGAACCTTCAAGGTTTCCGATTTTTTATCCAAATACAATGGAACTGGGTCTTCGGGAAAGAAAATTTCTTCCAATCTTTTCGCTATCCCAATGATGGAAATTTTCCCATACAGCCCGAGGAGTTTCAGGCTTTTCACTGCGGAACTGAGCTGACCTTTTCCTCCGTCTATCAAAATCAGCTGCGGCAGTGGTTCGCCCTCATCCAAAAGCCTGCTGTATCGGCGATAGATGACTTCTTCCATCGTAGCAAAATCATTCGGCCCTTCCACGGTTTTTACATGAAAAATCCGATAATCCGCCTTGCTGGGTTTCCCATCTTTGAAAACCACACACGCCGAAACAGGATTTGTCCCTTGAATATTAGAATTGTCAAAACCTTCTATATGGCGCGGCTCTTCGGGAAGCCTGAGGAGTTTTTTCATCTCCGCCATAATGCGGTTGGTATGTCTTTCTGGATCTACTATCTGCACCTGCTTGAGCTTTTCCACGCGGTATTCCATTGCGTTTTTCTCAGAAAGCTCTACGATACGCTTTTTGTCGCCCAGTTTAGGGACAATGAGTTTCACATGTGGAATTTCTATATTAAGATGAAACGGAAGAAAAATTTCCGTAGAAGTAGAATTAAATTTATTCCTAATCTCTATCAGGGCTTCTTCCAATATTTCTTCATCAGTTTCGTCCAGCATTTTTTTGATTTCTGTGGTGTAGGACTGAATAATAGAACCGTTTTTAATTTTGAAATAATTGACATAAGCCGCCGCTTCATCACTGATAATACCGAAGACATCCACATCGTTTATATTAGAACTCACGATAGTGGTATGGGTCTGGTAATTTTCTAAAATCTGCAATTTTTCCTTGCTCTGTTGGGCGTTTTCAAATTCCAGCTTTGCGGCGTAGTTGTACATTTCAGCTTCTAAATATTCCCTCGCTGCCTTGAATTCACCTTTGATAATCCCACGAATGGCGTTTAGCTTTTGGGCATATTCTTCCTCAGATTCTAGTCCTTCGCAAGGGCCAGCACAGTTTTTAATGTGATATTCCAGACAGACTTTATATTTCCCCTCTTTTATCTTTTCGGGAGCGAGATTCAGGCTGCAAGTTCTGAGTTTATAGATGTTTTTGATAACTTCTATCAGCGTTTTTGCCTGTTTTACTTTCGCATAAGGACCGTAATATTCTGAGCCGTCTTTGATGACATTTCTCGTTAAAAAAATCCGAGGAAAAGGCTCTTTTTTGATGCAAATCCATGGATAGGACTTATCATCTTTCAGCAGAATATTGTAGAAAGGCTGATACTCTTTTATGAGGTTGTTTTCCAGAAGAAGGGCATCGTATTCGCTATTAACCACAGTGGTTTCCAGCCTTACGATTTTAGAAACCATCATTCGGGTTTTGTATCCGATCTGACTTTTATTAAAATAAGATAAAACCCTGTTTTTCAGGTTTTTAGCCTTCCCTACATACAAAATCTCACCCTTTTTATCGTAATAACGATAAACGCCAGGCTCCGAAGGCAATGTTTTTAGCTGAAGTTCTAATTCTGAATGCACATAGCAAAAGTAAAGAAAATTTAGTTATTTCGTGCTTGTCAGGAACTGATTTATAAGTTTAGACATTTTCTCAGCTCCTGTTTCCGAAAGGTGGTCAGCATCACTAAAATCTTTTTCAGTGAAAAGATTTCCTTCATTTTTTAGTAAATTGATGTACTGGCAGTTGCTGTTTTTTCGGCAAATATTCTCTATAATTTTATGAGTATTGTCCCATTGGCCAGCGTTTATTCTGTCATAATAGGTTTTATAAGTTGGTGTTGTAACAAATACGACTTTTACATTTTTCTGCTTTGACCAATCTACGATTTTACCCAAAACATTAGTCAGCTCATCATGTATTTCTACCCTGCTCCTTTCAGTTATGTCATAAGTGTGTCTTTCCGCAGCAGCCACTCCTGTTTCTTCTAAATCATCTGTGTTTTTTGCTGGTTTTAGGGGAATCCATCCGTCATACATTTTAGTTGTAAATGTGCTATCTATGAAAGCTTTATCATTTTTTATTTTTTTAGTGTAATATGATTTCATTCTGCCATAGTTTATATCCAGCTTATTGGTCAGAACCTCAAAATTATTTGTAGCCTTAGATGTCGGTATACCGTAATATATGTTATAATTCTTTGCCCTCCAAGGTTCTGGTCCTGTTTCTAATGTCGCATACAATGAAAAATAGGAAATATCGACAATGATGGTTTTCAGATTTTTAAATCTATTATGATACTTTTCTAAAATTTTATAATCCAAATCCAATGATTGGGAAACATACGCCATATTATATGTCTTTTGGCTGAAATATTTAGGATTTATGCCATACAAACTATGCGAACTTCCCAAAACCAAAACCTCTATTTCATCCGAGTGGCTGTCCATATAATTTCTTTTCTGCTTGTAGTCATTAGGAATCGCTCTCAAAGCAACTTCCATTATCACAGCCAAGACAATGATGGGTAATAGAAAAAAGATGGTTTTTAATATGAATTTTTTCATAGAACTAAAATAGATACAAAAATATGCAAAAACAGAGGATTCTTTTGCATATTTTATCTCAGAAAAGCCATTAAATTATTCATCGAATGAAAAAGCAATCCCCAGACAAAACCTAATTTCAGTCTCTGCACAGAAAAAATATACCCTAAAATCGTCTGCGGAAGAACATAAACAGGATAGAGCAGCGCCAGTTCCCAATGCAGATTTTCTATATTAACAATATGCAACAACCCAAAAAGAACAACAGACACCATCGTGATCATCTTCTGTCTTTTCCCTATGGCTGTTTCTATTTTAGGGTTTCGTTTCAGCAGGTTAAAAACAAGAAAAGACAGCAATCCTGACACTGCCAAAGACATTAGCAAAAGCCAATCTATTTCGATAATATAATAAGTTTTATTCAATACCAAAAACGAAAAAACAAAAGTAAATATCGCGATATTTCTGCGCTTAGGGACTAAAATCAACCTAAAAATAAGCTCTTCCATCAGAGGCCCTAAAATCACAACCAGGAAAAAACCATAATACCCTTTTATTTTCTTTTGGCTTTCTATCATTAATTTAAAAACGGAAGCAAAACCCATTTTCTTTATCAAGAATTCATCCACCAAAAACATTAGCAATAAAGCGCAAATCTGCAAAACAAAATACAATAATATGCCCTTTGCAAAATATTTTATTTTTTGGATTAAAGGATACTTGTGTCTATAATTTATCTCTGATAATGAGTAAAACTTAAGCAGGTCTTTCATATTTCATTCAAATAGCAGCGCGAATTTAATTATTTGTCGTTTTAAAGACAATTTTAATAATAGAAATTCGTATTTTTATGGCTTTAATTTTAATAAAATCTAAAAATGAGCGTAGTTTTTAACTCTATATTAGACAACGATTTTTACAAATTCACCATGCAATGTGCTGTGGTAAAGCTCTTTCCAGATGCAAGGGTGAAATATGTATTCATCAACCGAGGGAAACATTCCTTCCCAGAAGGCTTCGATGATGCCCTCAGAAAAGCCATCAATGAAATGGCAAAACTCCAGCTTACCAAAGCAGAAAAAGAATTTTTAAAGAAAAATTGTCCGTATCTCAATCTGCCTTATTTAGACTTTTTAGAAGGATACCACTACGACCCTTCCGAAGTGAAAATCAATCAGATAGGGAACGATTTAGAAGTTACTGTAGAAGGTCTTTGGTACAGAACCATACTTTGGGAAGTGCCACTGCTATCGCTCATCAGTGAGCTTTATTACAAAATGAACGATATGGAGCGCCAAAGTGATGATGAAATCACCCGAAAAACCCTAGAAAAGGCTAAAAACCTTATAGAACTAAAAGTCAATTTCGCGGAGTTCGGGACACGAAGAAGGCATTCCTACAAGGTTCATGATGTAGTAATGAAAGCCCTCACCCAAGATTCCAACAGCTATTTCATCGGTTCTTCCAATGTTCATTTTGCGATGAAATACGGCGTGAAACCTATTGGAACCCACGCTCACGAGTGGTTCATGTTCCATGGTGCACAGTATGGCTTTAAGATGGCAAACGCACTTTCTCTGGAGCATTGGGTGGATGTCTACCGCGGTGACTTGGGGGTTGCTCTTTCGGATACTTATACTACTGATGTGTTTTTCAAACAGTTTGATAAGAAATTTGCTAAACTTTTCGATGGCGTAAGACACGACAGCGGCGACCCGATAGCTTTCGCTGAGAAAACCATCAAACACTACGAAAAACACGGCATCAATCCTTTGTTTAAATACATTATTTTCTCGGATAATCTTAATTTAGAAAAAATCTCTGAAATCACACAGGCTTGCCGAGGAAAAGTAGGACTTTCCTTCGGAATTGGAACAAATCTGACCAATGATGTAGGACTCACTCCGATGAACATCGTAATGAAACTCACAGGAGTTTTGGGTGCAAATGATGAATGGATACCAACCGTGAAATTCTCCGACGAAAAAGGAAAACAAACAGGCGACCCAAAAATGATAGAACTTGTGAAAGAATCTCTAAGAATAAAATAGACCACATAAAAAAATGTGGTTTTATTTTTTTCAAATAAATGTGTAACAAATCCTAAATTTTAATACTAATTAATAAAAAATCAATCAATGTCTTCATTAGAGCAGGAATTTCTGGAGAGAATAGAAAAGCATAAAGGCGTGCTTTTCAAAATTTCCAAGATGTATATGGATGAGCCGGAAGACCAGAGCGATTTGTTTCAGGAAATCACTTATCAGCTGTGGAAAGCCTACCCAAGTTTTGAGGAAAAGAGCAAATTTTCTACTTGGATGTATCGTGTAGCCCTGAATACAGCGATAGTTTTTCTGAAATCCGAAAAGAAAAGAGGGTTCATCTCTCGGGAAGAGGAAATTCAGAATTTTGACATCAAAAATGAAGAAACCGCCGAAGAAGAGTATAAAGTAAAAATAATGTATGATGCCATCCACCTGCTGAGTCCGATAGACAAGGCGTTGATATTCTATTATTTAGAAGACTATTCTGGGAAGGAAATGGCGGAACAACTGGGAATAACGGAAGGAAACTGCCGTGTAAAACTAAACCGAGCCAAACAGAAACTGAGTGACTTAGTAAACGAATTGATAAACAAAGAATTATAAAATAATTTAATAAAATAATTCTAATGGATTTAGAAAACTTAAAACAAGTATGGAACGAGGAAAAAATAGAATCCGTTCCCGAGATTTCGTTGGAAAAACAAAAAGAAATTCATACGCCTCTGGAAATAATTCGGATGAATATGCGGACAGAATTTTGGATAAGTATTGTTTCTTTTCCTTTGTGGGCTGCAATGCTTCTTCTGAAAGGAAAGGATACTATCCAGATATATCTACTTATTATGCTGATATTTATAGCACTTATAATCATGGGATATTATTATCTGAAATTCTATACTTTTTATAAAAAACTGAATACCAAAAGTCTTAATACATATCATAATATTTTGGATTTAAGGTATGAATTGGTTTTAAATTCAGAGCTTTATAAATCTTTTTATACCGCTTTCATTCCCATTATGTTAGGTTTGTTTTCTATTTTATTTTTGGATAGCAAGAATTTTGACCTCACTTTTTTTACCATATTATCTTTATCATTCTGCGTGGGTATATATTCTACAGGAAAATACTGGCTGTATGAGAATTATGGAAAATACATCCAGAAAATTTCTAAAATCGTAGCCGAAATCACAGGCGAAGAAGATGGTTTTGAATATGATAGAAGTTTCCTGAAAATCCAAAAAGAATCCGTTTTCTTACAAAAGATGAGAAATTTCTGCAATGAAAAATTCGGAAAGTATGGTCAAACAGCGTATATTACATTTCTTCTAATTTTAGTATTTTTAATCTCACTTTTAATAGGAGCTTGTATTGGGATTTTATATATTATATCTAAACATTACAACCACTAAATCAGCGCATTAATAACCATAAGAAAAAAAATCTAATCTTTTCTGTAACAATTTCTAATTAAAAGACACTAATTGTAAAAATCCATTCATATATTATAACCTGTCAAAGTCTCTAAACCATAGTTTTAGGGATTTTGTTTTTTCTCCCAAAAATCAGCATTTTTAATATTGAGTTTTTTAGCATCAAAAGTTGGTTTTTGTATTCCATTTTTCTTTTGTGTTTTATAGTCTTTCCATACTTTCAGTGCGGTGTTTCCCAGCAATAAAATTGCTATAATGTTCACCCATGCCATCATTCCAGATCCTACATCTGCTATTATCCACGCCATTTTAGCCTCTCGCACACTTCCCATATACACCCCTATGAGAAAAACAATTCTCAAGACAAAAATAGCCAAATGATGATATTTAGAACAGACAATAAAGGTGAGATTGGTCTCTGCATAGTAATAATAAGCCATTATGGTAGTAAAAGCGAAGAAAAACAGCGCTACCGCTACAAACTCATTCCCAAATGAAGGAAAATGAGAAGAAATCGCAGCCTGCGTAAAACCTGTATAGTCTACATCTTTTATATGTTCTACCACCATCATTTTAGTCTGCTCATCCATCACATGATACTGATTGGTAAACAAAATCATAAATGCCGTAGTAGTACAAACAAAAAGAGTATCTATATACACAGAAAACGCCTGTACCAGCCCTTGCTCCGCTGGATGGATAACCTCCGATGCCGCTGCTGCATGAGGCCCTGTTCCCTGCCCTGCTTCATTGGAATAAATTCCTCTTTTCACTCCCCAAGCAATGGCACTTCCTAAAATCCCCCCAAAAACAGCATCCTGCCCAAAAGCGGAAGAAATAATTGTAGAAAACACATCTGGAATTCTATGAAAATTAAGAATAATGATAATCAGTCCCACCAAAATATAAGCTCCTGCCATCAAGGGAACTATCGTTTCCGAAGCATGCCCCAGCCTCTTAACTCCTCCAAATATTATCACCACTAAAAGCCCTACAACTATAACCCCAAAGATATTCATAGGAATAAAATAATCCGTCTGAGTAACTATCCCAAAGGCATTATTCATAGACTGTGCTATACTATTGCTCTGTACCCCTGGCAAAAGAAACCCACAGCACACCACCGCAATCACAGCGAAAAGAACAGCATACCACTTTATCCCTAGCCCTTCTTCTATGTAATAGGCTGGCCCTCCTCGGTATTCGCCGTCTATTTCTCTTTTATAAACCTGCCCTAATGTAGATTCTACAAATGCCGATGCAGAACCTAAAATTGCAATCAGCCACATCCAAAATATAGACCCCGGGCCTCCCATGGCAATAGCCGTGGCAACTCCTACAATATTCCCCGTTCCTACACGCCCCGAAATAGCCAAAGAAAACGCTTGAAAAGAAGACAACCCCTTCTCTGATTCTTTCTCCTGAAAAAGTAACCTCAGCATTTCCCTTACTTGGGTAAACTGAGGAAAACCGAGTCTAATGGAGAAATAAATTCCCGTGAAAACACATAATAAAATAAAGACATCAGACCAAATAAGCCCAGCTATCTTTTCTACCAATTGTTCCATAGTTGTATTAATTTTATCTTGCTAATATCGTAATAATTTCGTTAAAAAACCAATAAAAACACGATTTTTTAACGAAATTATTGAAATTTACACAACTATTCTCAAACAATATTCTATTTCCCTCCTTGGTAAAGAACTTTATTTAATCTGATGATAAAATCTACATTTCTAACCCCAGGTGAAACATCCGCAAAATTCACTTCATAAATCTGATTATTCTTCACCGCATTGATATCCTTCAAGATAGGGTGATTTTTGATGAAATTCGCTTTTTCTTCGGGAGTCATGTTTCTAGACTGTGTATCCGTGATGAAAATCACATCTGGATTTCTATGCACCACACTCTCAAAAGACACGAATTCATAGGCAGTCCCTGCATCTTCATAAATATTGACACCACCTGCCTGACGAACCAAATCCGCCGCCAAAGAAGAGAAAACCCAAATCCCATTATTAATAGAAGAAAGTATCATTACTTTTTTCTTTTCGTTTTCAGGTTTAACTACGAATGTTTTTTTAGCCTCGGCAAGTTTGGATTTCATTCCCTCTACTACTTCCTTCGCTTTGTCATTTACATTAAAGATTTTTCCCAGCATATAGAAATCCTCATACACAGTTTCTATCGTAGCGTTTGGAGTCTGGATGGTTTTTGGCGTAAATGGCGCTATTCCCTGAGCCAAAAGTTCCTCTGGCGAACCAGTAGATTCTGAGCTAAGGTCTCCATCACTTGACACGAAATCTGGCTCTCTGAGAAGGAAAGCCTCTTTGGTCATTTTAAAACTATGTCCTATGAATTTATATTCATCTGGAACTTTCTCATACTCCTTTTCAAACTGCTTAGAAACAGGGCCTTCTGTAGTTCCCACCACTATTCTATCGCCTAGACCTAATGCCAAAAGCATCTCCGTCATATGTGGCGTAAAAAGAGCCGCACGCTGTGGCGGTGTGGTGATGGATACTTTCAGATCTCTGGTTCCATCGTGATAGATATATTCTACTTTCTCCATTTTAGGAGCATTAGCCTGCGCCTTATTATCTCCTGATTCTTTCTTCCCTGAGCAAGACAAAACAAGCGCTCCTAGTGCAACTGAACAAAATATTTTATGCATAATTTAAATTTAATTCTATATTTATTTAACGGCTATAATTCTAAACATCGGTGCATAAGCATTGATTTCCTGATGTTCCTTGTCATAGACCTCATCATTAATATTATAATCAAAAGCCATCTTAGAAAACCCTAAATCCAAAAGACAATTAACATCCCATGCAGGTCTTCGCTCTTTGGAAAGCGGAAGTGTTTTTGCGATGTTTTCCATTCGTGCTTCCATTCCCTCTGGCAGGACTTCTTGAAGTTTCTTGTCTGGGTGTTTTTCATGGTATTTATGCAGATTTTCATCAAAAAGATAAGAATACCAGTTGGAATCAAAATTTATCATTTTTCCTCCTTTTTTCAGTACTCTTTTCCATTCTTTGTAAGCATCTTTCGGGTGAGGAAGATTCCAAGTTACATTTCTAGTGACAATCACATCAAATGTATCATCCTCAAAAGGCAGTTGCTGTGCATCCAACAGCTGGAAATTCACCTTCGCACCGAATTTCTGTGCATTCTGCGTTGCCTGCTCTATCATTCCTTTGCTGGAATCTACTGCAGATACTTCAAATTTCGGATTTCTCCCTAGCAGCACCGCAAACATCCCTGGCCCTGTTCCGATGTCTAATATCTTCAAATTCTGGTTTTTATCAATATCTCCATAGAGAATATTTTCCCAGTTCTGGGCATTATCTCCATAAAGCTCTTGCAATGTGGAGTCGCTATATGTTTTGGAGCGTTCTGTCCAGTAATCTCTGATTATTTCGCTTATTTCACTCATATTCTTTTATTTAGTGTTAAAAAAGTATAACTTGTTAGCAAAATTAAAAATAAAAACCATACAATAAAGATTTCAAATGCTGATATTTATCACAAAGTTTTATAAAAATTATGCTCATAAAATAAAAATTCCTCTCAGCTTTTCGGCTAAGAGGAATTGGGAAAAATTTATAATTTTAATTAAAGAGAAACTCTTACGAATCTTACTACTTCAAGGTCTGGGCTTACAGATTTCACATATTGAGAAACCTTCATATCTCCATCTTTGATGTAGTTTTGGTCAAGCAATGCTTTCTCTTGGTCTAGAGAAGTGTTATCACTGATGAATCTCTGAACTTTACCAGGTAAGATTTTATCCCAGATTTGTTCTGGCTTACCTTCAGCTTTCAATTCAGCTTTTGCATCTTCTTCTGCTTGTTTTAGAACTTGCTCTGTCAATTGTGCATAAGAAACATATTTAGGAACATTTTTCAATGGTTTTCCAAGTCTTACAAGCTCCTCGTTATCTTTCTCGATAGCTGCGATTCTTGCATCTGTTTCTGCTGCTATGAACTCAGGAGAAAAATCTTTGTAAGAAAGAACTTCTGGGCTCATAGATGCTACCTGCATACTGATGTTTCTCGCTGCTTCTGCTGCTCCATCTACTTTAGCAGACAATGCTGTGATAGCTGCGATTTTGTTTCCTGCGTGGATATAAGCCGCCAAGAAAGGCCCTTCGATTCTTTCGAATGCACCGATTTCTATTTTCTCTCCGATAACTCCTGTTTGCTCGATTAGTTTTTCAGCAACTGTAATTCCGTGGAAATCAGAAGCCAAGAACTCTTCTTTAGAAGCATAGTTCATTGCTTGTTCTGCTAATTCGTAAGCTAATTCTACGAAAGCATCGTTTTTAGCAACGAAGTCAGTTTCGCAGTTTAGAGAGATTACAGCACCTAGTGTGTTATCCTCGTTTACTCTTGCGATTACAGCACCTTCAGTAGATTCTCTATCTGCTCTATTTGCTGCGATTTTTTGTCCTTTTTTTCTAAGGATTTCGATAGCTTTTTCAAAATCTCCTTCAGCTTCTACCAAAGCTTTTTTGCAGTCCATCATTCCTGCACCTGTTGTGTTTCTTAGTTTAGCTACATCTGCTGCTACTGGTGTATACATAATTATAATATTTTTTATATTTTTGTAGATAATTAGTTGGCAAAGATACAAATTTTTATAAAGATGAAAAAAACGATTTTACTTCTTTTAGGATTTATGTCTGCTGGTATATTCGCTCAGTCCCAACATACCATAGAAATGACAGAAAAATCCAATGACCCGAAGGTAGTTGCAAATTTCATTGTAAACTATCCTACCCACCCTAAAACTCCTGAATTTAGAAGAAAGTTAGCCCGTTTAGGAAACAGTAGTTCTTCAGCGCAGACCTCAACTTCTCACCAATCCAACAACCATAGAAGTCACCAAGAGACTGCAGAGGAAGCTACCAGAATACTTAATGGAAGCAGTAAAGGAAACAGTGCATATGTAACTGTCAAAAATTTATCAAAATGCCCTATTGTAGTAAATTTCGCAGGGAAAAGCAGCTATAATATCAGTGTCCCTGCAAACTCTACGGGAAGAATGTCTTTAAACAAAGGTTCATACACTATTTCTTCCGTGATATGTGGAGGAAATTACAAACAATCAAGAACCATCAATGCTGATTATCAACTAACATTAGGCGTGAAATAAAAAAAGCTGGAAATTTCTCCAGCTTTTTTATTTAATTATCCTTTGTATTGTCCCATTGCTACAAATTTTTCTTGTCTTTGTGTAGCAAGTTCATCTTCAGTAAAGCCTTTATATGCTTTTATATTCTTTAAAATTGTGTCTTTCACATTAGCAAATGCTTCTGTTGGGTCGTAGTGAGCTCCTCCAAGCGGTTCAGTGATGATGCCGTCTATTAACTTTTCTTTCAGCATGTCTTGTGCTGTAAGTTTCAGCGTATCGGCAGCAGTTTCTTTGTACTCCCAGCTTCTCCAAAGAATAGAAGAACATGATTCTGGCGAAATCACTGAATACCAAGTATTTTCCATCATGTAAACCTTGTTCCCTACACCTATTCCCAGAGCTCCTCCACTAGCTCCCTCACCGATAACAATAGCGATTACAGGAACTTTCAGAAGGCTCATCTCAAAAATATTTCTTGCAATAGCCTCACCTTGCCCTCTTTCCTCTGCTTCAAGACCTGGATAAGCACCAGGAGTGTCTATCAAAGTCACGATAGGCATATTAAATTTCTCCGCCAACTTCATCAATCTCAACGCCTTACGATATCCATCAGGATTAGACATCCCGAATCTTCTGTATTGTCTTTCCTTCGTAGTTCTTCCCTTTTGTGTCCCGATAACCATCACGCTTTGACCATTTATTTTTATCATCGCTCCTATCATCGCTGGGTCGTCCGCAAAACATCTATCGCCATGAAGCTCGACAACACTGCCCTCATCCGCTATTCCGTGGATATAGTCCAATGTATAGGGTCTGTCTGGGTGGCGGGAAAGCTGCACTCTCTGCCATGGCGTAAGGTTGCCATAGATTTTCTTTTTAGTCTTGATGATTTTTTCTTCTATCTGTTTGCAAGTTGCTGAAACATCCACTCCACTTTCTTCGCCTACAATGGCGCATTTTTCATATTGTTCCATCAACTCTTTTATCGGTTGTTCAAAATCCAAGTATTCCATATTTCTAATTTTGAATAATATTTGAGTTTTCAAAAATACTAATAAATTTAAAAATCAAATATGAATTTATTTTTTTTGAGTTTCTATCAATTTCTTGATTCGTTCTATCGTTTTTTCTTTTCCTATAATATTCATGATATCAGGAACATCTGGCCCTTTCAATTCTCCTACCAAAGCCAAACGAAGCGGCATCATCACTTTACCCATTCCTAATTCTTTTTCGGCTGCAAAATCATGAATAAGATTTTTCAGAATTTCTGATTGGAAATCCACATTTTCTAATTTCTGTGCAAACTCTGCAAGAAGTTCTCCTGTGGTGTCTACCCACGCCTTTTTGATGGCTTTTTCATCATATTCTGCTGGCACCGAGAAGAAAAACCGCCCTTGTTCATAGATATCTTTCACGAAAACCGCTCTTTCTTTCATCAGCCCTATAATCGTAATCAACCTATCATCGCTGACTCCAGAGTTTTTCACTGCTTCTATTTCTTTAAGTAAAACTAGCAGCTCATCATCCGTTTTCATTTTAAGATATTGGCTGTTAAACCATTCTGCTTTTTCTTTGCTAAATCTCGCTCCAGATTTATGAACTTTGTGCAGGTTAAACTCTTGAACCATCTCTTCTAATGACAAGATTTCATTATCATCAGATGGCGACCAGCCCAAAAGCGCCAAGAAATTCACAAACGCTTCTGGGAAATAGCCTTCCTCACGATATCCTTTGGATACAGCACCTGTTTCTTTATCAGTAAAATTCAATGGAAATACAGGAAACCCGAATTTATCACCATCTCTTTTACTGAGTTTTCCTTTTCCTTCTGGTTTTAGTATCAGTGGTAAATGTGCAAATTCTGGTGCTTTCCAGCCCATGGCTTCGTATAACAATACATGCAGAGCCATTGATGGGAGCCATTCCTCTCCACGGATTACATTGGTAATCTGCATCTCGTGGTCATCGATGATATTTGCGAAATGATAAGTCGGCATTCCATCTTGTTTCACCAAAACCTTATCATCCAGAGTATCAGTATTTACGCTGAAATTCCCACGGATAATATCACTAAGCTCCATTACTCGGTTTTCTGGCATTCTAAATCTAACCACGAAAGGAACTTTTTCAGCCAAAAGCTTTTCCACCTCATCTTTCGGAAGTGCTAGGCTATTTCTCAGACTGTTTCTAGTAACATTATTATAAGAAAAAACTTCTCCTTTAGTCTCGTATTCCAGTCTGATTTTATCAAGCTCTTCTGGAGTATCAAACGCCAAGTAAGCATAATCCGTTTTTAGAATCTGCTCAGTATATTTATCATAGATTTCTCTCCTTTCAGACTGTCTGTATGGCGCATATGGTCCTCCTTTTCTAGGGCTTTCCACAGGCTGTATTCCTAGCCAATCCAGCGCCTCCATGATGTAGTCTTCTGCTCCCTCTACATAGCGGGCAGTATCTGTATCTTCTATTCTTAAAATAAAATCTCCTCCTTGACTTTTAGCAAAAAGGTAATTGTATAATGCTGTTCTCACTCCACCAAGATGCAGAGGGCCTGTAGGACTTGGGGCAAAACGAACGCGAATTTTACTCATCTTTTAAAACTTTGGGCGCAAAGATAAGAATTTACCCATAAAAAATAACCACTTCTTTTTCAGAAGTGGCTATATATGATAAACAATAAAATCTATTTCTGTGGATTTACAGGATGTTCCTCCTTTTTATCCTCTGATTCCTTTTGTTTTGACTGCTCTTTATCCACTGAAGGATGACTTACATTTTCAGGAACGGCAGGAACAGCATGTTCTGCTTCACCAGGCTGAGCTGATTTTTTAGGCGATTGTTTAGCCGCTTTCTTAGAAGGCTCTGCTTTCTTTTTTGATGGAGTAGACTGTGCATTTACTGCGAATGTTCCTAACGCAAGGAATAAACTTGCAAAAACTAACTTTTTCATAATTCTTAAAAATTTAATTGGTTACTAATATCAAAAACGAGCATTTATTAATGATATTGTATCAAATCTGCATTTTAACTAAATTTTTATACAATTTAACACCATTTAACTAATTAAATTTGATTTTTATTGAAAAAAAGTTAAATTTAAAGTTTTTATTCAAAAAGTATACTTGTATCTTGTAAAACAGACACTGTTCCATCTTCACAACGGATCGCCTGCCCTGGGAAGTTTTGTATCAAATGATAATCATGCGTAGCCATCAGCACTGCACAATTTCTCTCCTCGGACACTTGTCTTAGCAAAGTCATTATATCATTAGAAGTTTCTGGGTCTAGGTTTCCTGTAGGCTCATCCGCTAGAATAAGTTCGGGATGATTCAGCAAAGCTCTTGCTATAGCCACACGCTGCTGCTCTCCACCAGACAATTCGTGAGGCATTTTATGCTTTTTAGTTTTCATTCCTACACTACTGAGAACATCATCTATTCTCTCCTCCATCAGATTTTTATCCTTCCAGCCTGTTGCTTCTAAAACAAACAGAAGATTTTTCTCTACCGTTCTATCCATAAGCAGCTGAAAATCCTGAAAAATAATTCCCAGCTTTCTTCTCAAATCAGGAATGCGGGATACTTTCAGTTTTGTTAAATCAAATCCAACCACCTCTCCTTCTCCCTCACGGAGTGGAAGATGCCCATAAAGAACCTTGAGAAGACTACTTTTTCCAGAACCTGTTTTCCCAATGAGATAATTAAACTTACCTTTTTTTATGGTCAGATTAACATTAGAAAGAACAGTAAAGTTCTTCTGAACTATTTTCACATCTCTCAGAGAGATGACATTGTCGCCGTATGTGCTTTTTTGTAACATAATATTTTAAGAAAATTCAATCCACTAAAATAAAAAACTTCCTCCATTGTAATGACAATAGAGGTTAAACTTTTGTTAAAAATTCCTCAAAAGAACTAGAAACCACTACATTCCCTTCCTTTGAAATTTTTTCTAATTTCACTCTTTCTACTTTATTCACAGACTTTTCGTCATATGTTTTTTGAACTCTGACATAGTTATCCGTAAAGCCAAACATCATTCCGTTTTTCTCTTCATGCTCCCAAAGAACAGGCAGAACTTTGCCTAATTGTGTCTGGTAGAAAGCCATTTTTTTCTTCTCAGAAAGAATTCTGAGCATTTTATTCCTTCTCTTTCTCTCCGAAATAGGAACCACACCCTCCATGCTAACCGCCTCCGTATTGTCCCTTTCAGAATATGTAAATACATGCAGATAGCTGATTGGCAACTCTGCTAAAAAGTTATAAGTTTCCAAAAACTTCTCCTCGGTCTCACCTGGGAAGCCTACGATTACATCCACACCGATAGCCGCATCAGGCAGGATTTCCCTTATCTTATTCACTCTGCTCGTATAGAGAGCCGTGAGATAACGGCGTTTCATTTTTTTCAAAATCTCATCTGAGCCCGACTGCAATGGAATATGAAAATGCGGCACAAAACTCTTGCTCTTCGCTACAAGTTCTATGGTTTCATCTTTTAGCAAATTAGGCTCTATGGAAGAAATTCGGATTCGTTCGATACCATCCACTTCATTCAGCGCTGTCACTAAATCCAAAAATGTATGTTCATGTTTTTTATTCCCAAATTCGCCCTTTCCATAATCACCAATATTGACTCCTGTAAGAACAATTTCCTTAATATCCTGTTGAGCAATCTGCTGGGCATTTTTGACAATATTTTCTATCGTATCAGAACGAGAAATTCCTCTCGCCATCGGGATTGTACAATAAGTACATTTGTAATCACACCCATCCTGAACCTTTAGAAAGGCACGAGTCCTGTCTCCAATAGAATAAGAACCTATAAAGAAATCTGCATCTTCTATTTCACAAGAGTGAACCTGTGCTGAACTTTCGGACTTCCTCAAATCATCAAGGAAATTGAGCAAATTAAATTTCTCCTTCGCCCCTAAAACCAAATCCACACCCTCTATTGCAGAAATTTCCTCTGGTTTCAGCTGTGCATAGCATCCCAAAACCACCACCAGCCCATCTGGATTGGCTTTCACTGCTCTTTTCACATGAAATTTGCACTCTTTATCGGCATTATCCGTTACTGAACATGTGTTAATCACATAGACTTGCGCTGGGTCATCGAACTCTACTTTCTCATATCCCGCCCCTATAAGCTGGCGCGCAATAGTAGATGTTTCTGCAAAATTAAGCTTACACCCCAGTGTATGAAATGCTACTGTTTTCGGACTTGTATTTGTCATAAATAATCTGAAAACCGCAAAGGTATGAAATTTATCTAATATTATAGGAGAGCTTCATGGTGATGTTGGCGGTCTTCTTTTTAGAAGAAGTATTAAACGAACCTCCCCAAGAATAGTCCTCCGAAGAATTCTGTGCAATAATCTGGAAAACTCCCATTTCAGATTTTTTCAAATCACCGAGTTTTGCTCCTGCGTTTTCGGCGATTTTTTCGGCACGAAGTTTCGCATCTTTGGTCGCTTCGGCTATCATTTTTAGTTTTAGCTCGGCTAATTTAGTATAGTAATATTCTGGCTGATCAGAATACAGCTCTACACCAGAATTGATAAGTTCGGTAACTTGGCGTGAGATATTTTCTATTTTTTCCACTTCTTTGCTCTCCACCTGTACATTTTGTTTCAGTGTGTATCCTGTAAACACTTCTGAGCGAACATTCTGATACTCATCATAAGTTCTATCAAAATCCTTAGAAATTCCTACCGAAGAAAACACGATTTCCTTTTCTTTCACACCTTTAGACAATAGATAATTTTTGAGGGCATCTCTGTCTTTTTCCAGTGAAGCATAGGCGCTTTTCAGGTCTGCGCTTTTCTTTGTAAAAGAACTATTCCATACGATAAGGTCAGACTCAAAGTCCTTGCTCCCAAGCCCTGTAACATTGATAGTGTCGTTATTTGAATTTCTATTTTTAAAAGCATTAGCAGCCAAAAAAGTAGAAAAAACTATTGCAGCTGAAATAATAATCAGCCCAATGTGATTTTTTATTTTGTCCATAACTATAAAATTTATTTTTTACACTTTATAAAGTTATAAATATTATTTTGATACAAAATATTTTTCTATCTAAAAAATATGTATATCTTTGTCTCTGTTTTTAAAAATTTAAATTTTATTTTTTATGAAAAAGATTTTAGCATGTGCATCTTTATTTTTTGCTGTAGCTACAGCATCTGCACAAGGAACTTTAGAAAAAAACAATGTACAAATTAACGCTGGTGTAGGGATTTCTAGCTGGGGGATTCCTGTAGTAGTAGGTGTAGATTATGGAGTTGCAAGAGACTTTACTATTGGAGCTGAAGCTTCTTACCGTTCTAAAAAAGAATCTTGGTATACCTATGAATGGAAACACTCTGTTTTTAGTATTGCTGCTAATGGTAATTACCATTTCAACAGAATATTAAGACTTCCTTCTGAATTTGATCTTTATGCAGGTCTTTCTGTAGGGTACTATCACTGGACTCACAAATATAGTGGTGATCTAGATCTTGATTATAATGGAAGCTATGCTTCTGGTCTAGGAATTTCTGGACAAGTTGGTGGTCGTTATTTCTTCACTAAAAACTTTGGTATCAACCTAGAAGGTGGCGGAGGCCATGTTTCTGGTGGTAAAATTGGTATCACTTACAAATTCTAAGAAAATAAAAAACAACATAAAGGAGATAGAAATTTCTATCTCCTTTTTTAGTTATTTTATAAATTCTTTTTTATTTTTAGACCCTAAAATCATAAATAATGTCAAAAAAGGAAAAATTTATAACAGAAACTACACCTCGCTACACCGCAAAAGGGCATTTCTTTACCCTTGGAAAAGGAATTTTGGATGGAGAAGTCATCCCTGAAGTAGATGTAAACATCCCTCTGCGAACCATCAATAGACATGGTCTCATCGCTGGAGCGACAGGAACAGGAAAAACCAAAACACTACAAGCCTTTGTAGAGCAGCTCTCCCACCATGGCATATCTTCTTTGGTAATGGATATCAAGGGAGACCTTTCTGGAATAGCAGCCGAAGGAGAAATGAACAGCCGTATCCAAGAAAGATACGATAAAACCAAATTACCATACCAGCCGCAGGCTTTCCCTGTAGAGCTAATGTCTCTCTCTGCGGAGAAAGGAATAAAACTTAGAGCTACTGTTACCGAATTTGGACCTGTGCTTTTGAGTAAAATTCTAGGGCTGAATGATACACAGACCAGCATCATGTCTATCGTTTTCAAATATTGTGATGACAAAGGTCTTCCTCTGATAGATTTAGAGGATTTGAAAAAAGTATTACAGTATGTAACTGATAATGAACAAGGTAAAAAAGAACTTGCCGACGGCTACGGCTCTATCGCACCAGCATCATTAGGCGCTATCCTGAGAAGCATTGTGGCACTAGAACAACAAGGCGCTACACAAATCTTCGGAGAACCTAGCTTTGATGTTTTAGACTTGCTAAAAACAAGAAACGAAAAAGGTGTGGTAAACATCCTTCGTGTGGTAGACATTCAGAACAAACCTGCATTGTTCTCTACTTTTATTTTGTCTCTTTTTGCTGAAATATATTTGACACTTCCAGAAGCGGGCGACTTGGATAAACCTAAATTGGCTGTTTTTATAGATGAAGCTCACTTAATCTTTAAAGACGCTCCGAAAGTGCTTTTAGAACAGATAGAAACGATGGTAAAACTTATTCGTTCTAAAGGTGTAGGAATTTATTTCATCACGCAGGTGCCAGGCGATATTCCAGAATCTGTTTTGAGCCAGCTGGGACTAAAAATACAGCACGCCCTGAGAGGATTCACTGCAAAAGACAAAAAAGAAATTACCAAAGCTGTAGAAAACTATCCTATGAGCGAGTTTTATAAAGCGAGTGAACTCATCCAGTCCCTTGGTATCGGAGAGGCTTTCGTAACAGCGTTAGATGAAAAAGGAATCCCTACTCCGCTGGTTCACACTTATCTAATTTCACCAGAAAGTAGAATGGACATTCTGTCTCCAGAGGAGATTGACAATCTTGTAAATCAATCGGAATTGGTAAGAAAATACAACCAAACTGTTGATAAAGAATCTGCTTACGAAATTCTATTACGAAGACTAAACGAAGAAGAGGGAAATTCCACAGATACAGAAACCAGCAAACCTGCCAAGGAAGAGCCTTCTATGTTTGAAAGCATCTTAGGAAGCCCTATGGTTCAGACTTTTGGAAAAACTCTAATGAGAGAAGGTGCAAAAGCCATCATGGGAATGATAGGACTGAAAAAGACCACCAAAGGTTCTAAAAAATAATTTTTTTATTTAAATTCCCTTCATTTTGAAGAGAATTTATTTTTAATAAATAAAAAGAATCATCTAAAATAAAGCAAGGACACTTGCTAAACATTGACCATTTAGCATTAAAACTTTATCTTTGCAGCTTTGATTAAAGCAAAATGTATTCGGTAATAGACATAGAAAGTAACGGCGCAGGTTTCAGAGAAGAATGCATCATAGAACTCGCCATTTTCGTTTATGATGGACATGAGGTGGTAGACCAGTTCATCACGCTCATTAATCCCGAAGCCGAAATCACCCAATATGTACAAAAACTCACTGGGATAACGCCTAAAATGGTCAAAAGAGCACCAAAATTCCACGAAATAGCGAAACGAGTGATAGAAATGACTGAAAACACCACTCTCGTGGGACACAATGTAGAATTTGACTATCGTATGCTCCGCCAGTCTTTCCGAAGATTGGGATTTGATTTTAAAATCAATACCATAGACACCCTTCCATTAGCCAAAAAACTGATTCCCAATGTAGAAAGCTACTCGCTTGGGAAACTTTGTAAATCTGTGGGCATCCCGCTTTCAGATGCTCATCGTGCTGGCGGCGATGCCAGAGCGACATTGGATTTGTTTAAACTTCTAATCTCAAAAGACACTGAAAACCAGATTATTCAACAGCATCAAGAAGAAACACAATCCAAACTCTACATCAATAAAATCAACGAACTTACTGAAAATCTACCTTCCAAAAAAGGAATTTTCTACCTACAAGATAAAGCAGGAAAAATCATTTTCTGTGATTTCAGCGACAATATTTACAAGTCTGCAAAGGGAATTTTAAACTCTAAATCCAAAAGAAACATTCAGCTACAAAACAATGTAGAACAAATCTACTATGAATTCACAGGCACGGATATCATTGCCCAGCTGATGCTGAAAGAAAAAAGTTTGAAAAAAAGAACTCCTAAACCTTTCGCCGTAAGATACAGCGCGCAGAAAGGCTCTTTCTTCGTTTCCTCATCTAAAAAGAATGAGGGTGAAACGAATTTATTTAATTTCAAATATCCTTCTCAAGCCGAAAAATTATTGTCAATTCTACAAAAAGAAAATTTAGATTATAAAGCCTTGAAAAAGAAAATTTCGTTCGCTGGAAGAAACGAGTTGTGGATAGGACAAGGAAGAAAACTCGGCGAGCATTCTTTTCTGGCTTTCAAAGGCGGGAAATTCATCGGCTATGGTTTCTATGAACTCTACCACCAGACGCTCTCTTGGGAGAAAATTCTAAAACTTACCATTCCCGTTACCACTCTTCCCAAAGAAATAAAAAACGAGATGCAGATAGCCTATCTCAAAGGAGAATTTAAGGTTATCAAAATCAATTCGTAGGCTTACGGAGAATATCCAAAAACTCTATTTTAGCGATTTCCCTCGCTCCAAGCCTTTCCAAATGCTCTGTATAAACCTGACAATCTATGAGTTGGTATCGGTCAGCATTTTTTTCTACAAACTGAATAAATCCTGCTTTGCTGGCATTACTCACTTTGCTAAACATACTCTCTCCACAGAAAACATGCCCCATTTCCACACCGTAAAAACCTCCTACCAGCTCCCCATTTTCCCAGACTTCTATACTTTTGGCTTTTCCCTGCTGATTTAGTTCCGTGTATGCTTTTATCATTTTCTCCGAAATCCAAGTTCCATCCTGCCCTCTTCGTGAAATGCTCGCACAATTTCTCATCACTTCCTCAAAACATTTATTTTCTGTGAAAATAAATTTGCCGTCTCTTAGGATTTTTCGCATGGATTTAGAAACCTTTATTTCTTCTGGAAAAAGCACAAACCGAGGATCTGGACTCCACCAGAAAATTTCATCACCTTCATTAAACCACGGAAAAATCCCCAAAGAATAAGCCAAAATCAACCGCCGAGCAGACAAATCTCCTCCTACGGCTACAATCTCACTTTCGGGATGATATTTGTACGGGTCTGGAAACCAAATTTCCGAATCTAATTGATACATTTATTAAAATTTAAAAAATCCCACTAAACAGCAGGATTTATTTTGTGATTAAGATTTTATTTAAAATGGTAAATCATCATCTGACTCTTCGTCAAACGGATTGTCATTCACTGCAGAAGATTGTGGTGTTGCAGGCGCTGTGTATGCAGGCTCATCAAAGCTGCTTCCGTCCGTTTTTTCCAATCTCCATGCTGTGATAGAGTTAAAATACTTTACCTGTCCCTCTGGATTTGTCCATTCTCTTCCTCTGATATTGATTCCTACCTTTACTTTATCTCCTTCTGACACTTGGTCCAAAAGTGATATTTTTTCAGATAAAAACTCTATACTGATGGGCTGCGGATATTGTTCCTCTGTAAGTAGCACCATCTCTCTTTTCTGAAAACCGCTTGGAAAAGTTTGAGTTTCAAATACTTTCTTCACTGTTCCTTGTAATTCCATAGAAATATAAATTTTAGCTGGTAAAGTTAAAAAACTCTTTTAAAAGGAAAAAATAAAAAAATATATATTTATACTTGCAGATTAAAAATAAGTTTGTATATTTGCAATCACAAAAGAACAAAGTAGTTCATTTTTTCCGCGGATGTGGTGTAATTGGTAGCCACGCCAGACTTAGGATCTGGTGCCGAGAGGCGTGGGGGTTCGAGTCCCTTCATCCGCACAGTTGCGAAAATAGCTCAGTTGGTAGAGCACAACCTTGCCAAGGTTGGGGTCGCGGGTTCGAATCCCGTTTTTCGCTCCATTCCATGCCCTGGTGGTGGAACTGGTAGACACGCAGGACTTAAAATCCTGTGCCTCCTTTGGCGTGCGGGTTCAAGTCCCGCCTGGGGTACTCTAAAACCTTGATAATTCACTGATTGCCAAGGTTTTTTCTTTTTATAACATTTCCTTTTATTAAATTTTATATCCATTTAAAATAGTTTTAAAAATAATTTTCTCATAAAAATAAATAAAGCCAATCTTTGTAATTAAAGATTGGCTTTATTCTTTTTCTAAAAAGTATCTTTTTAGCAGAATTCTTCATAAGCTGCCTGTAAATTAGCAGCGATAGCGCCTGCTGGATGCCCTTCTATATGGTGTCTTTCTATCATATGAACAAGCTCACCATCTTTGAACAAAGCAATAGATGGAGAAGACGGCGGAAATGGCGCCATGTGCTTTCTTGCTTCCGCTACAGCTTCCGTATCAAATCCCGCAAAAGCAGTCACCAAACGATCTGGTTTCTTGTCTCCTGTAAGGGAATAAAGCACCCCTGGCCTTGCCGCTCCAGCAGAGCAACCACATACGGAGTTGATAACCAATAGCGTAGTCCCTTTCTGCCCAAGTGCTTCTACAACCTGCTCTGGCGTTGTAAGGTCTTTGAAACCATTTTCTGTAAGTTCTTCCTTCATAGGAATTACCAATTCTTCTGGATACATAATTTTATTTTATCGATTTTGAATTAAACAATATTTTAAATAGTTGAAAGTCTTAATGTATTGGTTTTTCCGCTTTCATATACAGGCATCGCATTTAGATTTACCACGAAATCTCCTTGCTTCACAAAACCGTAATTACTTGCCAGCATATTCACTTGGATAACCGTTTCATCGGTAGATTTCTGCATATCATAGTAGAACGCTCTAACTCCCCAAAGAAGATTAAGCTTCGCTAAAACCCTTCTGTCTGAACAGAATACAATAATGTGAGCATGAGGTCTATGAGCCGAAATCTGGAACGCTGTATAGCCCGAATTGGTAAGCGTGATGATACCTTTCGCATTGGCTTTTTTAGCGATTCTCACCGCAGAATAGCAGACCATATCTGTGATGTAGCGATCTTCATCCTCGGTTTGTATTTTTTCAATCGGCTTGTTACTGCTCATATAGAGTTTGTCTTTTTCTATATTGCTCACGATTTTAGCCATATTTTTAATCACATCCACAGGATATTTCCCCACAGAAGTTTCACCAGAAAGCATCACTGCATCCGCGCCATCCAGCACGGAATTAGCCACATCATTTACCTCTGCCCGAGTCGGCGTCAGGCTATTGATCATGGTTTCCATCATCTGTGTAGCGATGATTACAGGTCTGGCGTGATTTCTTGCTGCTTCTACTAGTTTTTTCTGAACCACAGGAACTTCCTCCATTGGGATTTCTACTCCTAAATCTCCTCTGGCAACCATGATTCCATCACATTCTCTTAGGATTTCATCCATGTTTTCTACACCTTCAGGTTTTTCTATTTTGGCAATAATAGGAGTATTCCGTTTTCCATTGGTGTGACTTTGAATCAAATCTTTCAAATCTTTGATATCCTGTGCGTGTCTCACAAAGGAAAGCGCAATCCAGTCAAACTCATTATCCAGCATAAATTTAGCATCCTCTATGTCCTTTTCTGTAAGGGCAGGAAGCGAAATCGCCGTATTAGGAAGGTTTACTCCCTTTTTAGAGCTGAGCGGGCCACCTTGTATTGCTTTTGCTTTTACAATATCTTTTTGATTGGTTTCTATAACTTCAAAAACCAATTTACCATCATCTATCAAAATTCTCTCACCTACTTTTACATCTTTTGCAAATCTTTCGTAGGTCATATACACTCTGGATACATCGCCTTCTACATTCTCATTGGTAAAAGTAAGAATGTCCCCAGGGTTGATAAAAGAACCTTCTTTCACAACACCAACACGGAGTTTAGGTCCTTGTAAATCCCCTAGAATAGCCGTATTAAAGCCGTATTCTTTATTAATAGAACGGATAAGTTCCACATTTTTCTTCACCAAATCATAGTCGGCGTGAGAAAAATTGATTCTAAACACATCCACTCCTTCTTTTATCATTTCTATCATGGTCTCTCTGCTAGAAGAAGCAGGTCCCAATGTTGCTATTATCTTTGTTTTTTTCATTTCTTTATTTATCATAAAATATTATTTGGTATAGTTCATGTTCTGAAGACAGCTGGAATTCTTCTACGGAATCCACCCAATCCTGAGGAAAATTTATATTAGAAAAATCTTCCCAGCCATTTTTTGAAAAGATTATATAATCTACTTCTTTATCTATAAAATATTTTTCTTCGTCTCCTTGCTGAAAAAGCTCATTTGGACTTGTTTGCTTTATTTCGGACCAAAAAGACTTGTTAGCAAAGATAGTAAATTTAGCTTGTGTAATTTCATCATAAGTTTCAAACTTTGGAAACTTATAATGTCTAAAATAATCCTCCGCCATTAAGTCATCAGCTCTATAAAAATTAAACAAATTGAGTTGATTTACCTTGAAAAACAGCTCGTGATGAGATATTTCTTGTTTCAATTTTATCAACCCTATTAGAATTTCTTCTTCTTCAAAATCAAGGAAAATTTTGTTATTTTTCAAGGATATTTTCTCTTTTATTTAATGCATAAAACGCTCTTTTAGCCGCTTTTTCTTCGGCTTTTTTCTTTGATGATTCAGAGGCGCAGCCTATTTTTTCTTCATTAAGCAAGACCGAACACCTGAAACAGATGCTTTTATTAGGTAAAAGTTCCTCAGCTGTTTCGTACTGGATCTTCACTTTCTTTTTCTGTCCCCATTCCAGAAGAAGGCTCTTATAGCTTACTATTTTGTTTTCTATTCTGGTAATCTCACTTGGGTTAAGTAGCCATCTTTCGACAACGGACTGGCACATTTCGTAATTAGCGTCCAAATACACCGCCCCCACCAAAGCTTCCAATAAATTCCCAGAGATATTTTCTCCTAAAACTTGTAATTTAGAATTCTGAATATAACTGGTCAAACACAGCTGTTCTCCCAAACGATTAAGATTTTGTCTATTGACTATCTTGGATTTCATCTGCGTGAGATAGCCTTCATTGTGATTAGGATAGTTCTCATACAGATAATAAGAAATGATGCTTCCTATCATAGCATCCCCCAAAAACTCGAGTCTCTCGTAGTTCTTGGAACAGCCACCATCTTTAGAGTTTTTTTTTAAGGAAAAAGCCTCTCTGTATAGCTCTATATCTTGAATTTTAAATCCAACAAGCTTACTAATATCGGCAATAAATTTCAGATCCCTATCGGGGTATTTTGTATTTCTTCTTTTCTTTAATAGAAAGTCCGAAATATACCTCCTAATCTTATTCATTAGATTTTCTTAAATAGAACGCAGGCATTATGTCCTCCAAAACCGAAAGTGTTACTCATTGCCACTTTCAAATCTCTCTGAACAGCTTTATTAAATGTAAAATTAAGACGAGAGTCTATCTGTTCATCATCAGTGAAATGATTGATAGTAGGAGGCACCACACCATGAACAATGGTTCCTAATGCTGCTATAGCTTCTATAACACCCGCTGCACCTAGAAGATGCCCAGTCATAGATTTTGTAGAGTTTATTTGAATATTATAAGCATGTTCTCCGAACAATTTAGTGATAGCGCTAGATTCTGCTATATCCCCAAGAGGTGTAGATGTACCATGCATATTGATATGATCTACCTCATTAGGCTGAACACCTGCGTCTTCTAAACAGTTTTTCATTACAAGATACGCTCCCAGTCCTTCTGGATGTGGAGCTGTCATGTGGTAAGCATCGGCACTTAGACCTGCTCCTTTTAGCTCTGCATAGATAGTTGCTCCTCGCTTTACGGCATGCTCATATTCTTCAAGAATAACACACCCTGCCCCTTCCCCAAGGACAAAACCATCACGATCTTTGTCAAATGGTCTAGATGCTGTTTTTGGATCATCATTTCTTGTAGAAAGTGCCATCAAGGCATTAAAGCCTCCCACACCACTGGCTGTAACAGCAGCTTCTGACCCTCCACACACGATAACATCTGCTTTTCCTAATTGGATAAGCATTTTAGCATCTATCAGAGCATTGGTTGATGATGCACACGCAGAAACAGTAGTATAATTCGGCCCATGGAATCCATATTCTATAGAAATATTCCCTGGCGTGATATCAGCTATCATCTTAGGAATAAAGAACGGATTAAACCTTGGAACATCTGTATTTGCCCAGCCTAAAACTTCAGCTTCAAAAGTTCCTAATCCTCCAATTCCAGACCCCCAAACTACACCTACTCTATCCTTATTTACCTCATCTTCTATTATTCTACTATGTGCCACAGCTTCTTTTGCTGCAACAAGTCCCAACTGTGTGTTTCTGTCCATTTTCTTCGCCTCTTTCTTATCAAAATGAGCAAGAGGGTCAAAATTTTTGACTTCACAAGCAAATTGAGTTTTAAAATTAGTAGAATCAAAAAGAGTAATAGGTGCAGCACCGCTTACGCCCTTAGTGAGATTTTCCCAATATTCCTGTGCATTACTGCCCAGTGGCGTAATGGCTCCAAAACCTGTAACTACTACTCTCTTTAATTCCATAATTTTTTTAGTTTTTCAGTAAAACAATTACTACTTAATCACTTCCTCGATGTAAGCGATTGCATGACCTACAGTCTGAATTTTTTCAGCTTGGTCATCTGGGATTTGAATGTTAAATTCTTTTTCAAATTCCATGATCAATTCTACTGTATCCAAAGAATCAGCTCCTAAATCATTAGTGAAGCTAGCTTCTGGAGTTACTTCTGTTTCTTCAACATCAAGCTTATCAGCAATGATAGCTTTTACTCTAGATGTAATGTCTGACATAACAATATAATTTTTAAATTTATTTTTGTGCAAATATATGAATTTTGAATACAATTCAACTTTTTTTAGGTTAAAATTAATATTATTTTTTCATTCTCGCAAATCTAATACTCCATTTCCCTCAGTTTTGGAGAGGTAAGTCTCACCACCACAGCGATAAGCATCGTGATAGAACCGCCTATAACCACGGCATTTACCGCCCCGAAAAGCCTTGCCGCCACTCCGCTTTCAAACTGCCCCAGCTCATTACTAGACATCACGAACATGCTATTTACACTCATCACTCTTCCTCTCATATGGTCAGGTGTTTTCAGCTGAACTATCGTTCCTCTAATAACCCCACTTACGCCATCCAAAATACCACTCATCAGCAATGCTAAAAATGATAAAATAAAATATTCTGAAATTCCAAAGAGCAAAATGCATGCCCCAAATCCAAAAACACTGAAAAGCAAAAGCTTACCTTGATTTCTTCTCAAAGGAAAGAAAGTCAGTGTAAAAATTGAAATCCCTGCCCCAATGTCCGATGCCGCATTCAGAAAGCCGTAGCCCACCGCGCCCAGCTGCAAAATATCCTTTGCAAAAACAGGAATAAGAGCCACCGCGCCACCAAAAAGCACAGCGAACAAATCCAATGTCAAAGCGCCTACAATTTCTTTTGTCTTAAATATATAATTCAGCCCTTCCTTTATACTCTCGTAAACATTGACTTCTTGGCCTTTAAATTCCGAATGCTGTGGTTTTGTTTTAAAATAGAAAAAGAAAGCCACAAACAAGGAAGAGACTATCACCACTAATGTTCCCTTAATCTGCAACAACGAAACCAAAAATCCACACATTGCGTGTCCCATGACTGATGCCGCCAAAAATGTGGTCTGATTGATCGTAATGGCTCTTGGGAGAAGTTCTTTGCTCACGATTTTAGGTATCATTGCAGGAACAATAGGCCCAAGGAAAGACCGCGCAATTCCTGTAAGAAAAACTATGAAATAAATAAAATAAGTAACTCCTTCATT
>CAUSFO010000004.1:0-49000 GCA_963530895.1 uncultured Flavobacteriaceae bacterium
TTAAGGGTCTTTCATTCTTGCCTACTCTTTCAGTTACTATTCATCCGTTTTTGTATGAGCTTTTGTTTTTGCTTCGGCGTTTCTTTAGCAAAGTTTCAGTGAACTCTCGTTTATGTTTTTCTAATTATTTCGGAAATTTAAATAAAAATCTCCACTATTTTAGCAGTGGAGATTTTATGTATTTATAGAAGTTCTTTTAACTTTAACTTGATTTTTTTCTCTTCTTCACCATCCTGATATTTTATGACAACATTTTTGTTCTTTTGACTCAGCATTTTACGATAAACTGCTATATCATTAGTAACCTTGCCGTTTATGGATATTATTTTCTGCCCTTCTTTTAGTCCCAATTTTTCTGCTTCTGAGTTTTCAACCACGCTGGAAATTAAAATTCCATTTTCAGATTTTTTCAATTTAATGGGACTTACTGGGATTTCAAACTTATTGTTATATAAATAGTTAGGTTTTACATACAATATCATATCCTTGTAATCCAGAATAATATCAAAACGATTGATAATCTCACTCCCCAAAATCCCCAAATATTCTTTATGAGAACTTACACCCTCTTTATCAGAGGATAAAGCAACTGGAACATTATCAAATGCGAAACTTCCCAGTTTTATCCTTTTGATTTTAGTATTTATTGCTTTGGTCTTATTACTAAGGTTGTTTGAATCAGTAACGAAACTTTTACCCAACTTATAAGTAAGGAAATTTTCCTCTACAAATGGTGCATTAAAAAGTAACGAAAGCCCCGCCCCACTATCAAAAAAAACATCTCCTGAAAACTTCCATCCACCATCCATTTCTACTGTAATCGGAAACTGAGGTATCGGTATATTATTTTTAAAACTAAAAGAAATCCCTGTGAACCCTTCCTTTTCGGGCATAGAATCCTTGTATAATTCTATTTGTTTTTTCTTAAAGTCTATTTTGGTGACATAATTTTTGATAATGTCATTACCTATAATCCCATCAAAAGGCTTCTCCAAAAGACTTTTTAGCCTTGATAAATCTTCAAGTACGAAATGTACTCCATCTATACTTTTATCTTTGGTAAGGAAAATTTTTTGATTCAAAACTACATCATATATTTTTTCTCCTCCTGCTCCTGAAACTTTCTGTTGATAATTTGCTTTTAATCCAAACTTACCTGCTGCCTCCTTGTCGAGTAATGTGGTTGTAGCTCCTGTATCAAAATAAAATGTCAAACTATCCTTCTCTGTAGGAAGTTTTATCAAAATATATTTATTTTCATACAATTCAAATGGAAGTGTAACATCCTGAGCCTGAACTTCAAACAATCCCATTAAAAAGATTATTCCTTTGATAATATTGTTTTTCATTTTTCCCATTTTTAGTTTAATCCCACCAAAAATACCACTGTTTGTTCTGATAAAGCGTCTCCACGAGAGATTCTACATCGCCCACGCCCTGCTCCACGATATCCACATCAAAAAGATACTGCTCTATGGCAAGCTCCACCAAGGCTTCTTTATCAGAAACTGGCTGGTTTAGGTAAAATTCTGCCGTGTCATAGGTGATTGTCGCCAGCTCTGCGCCGTGTTTTTCGTACCAATATTTCGCCATCGCGGTCATTTCGGCTGGAAGCGGACAGTCATTAAACCCACCCATGGGCAGCCATGCAAAGGCTTCATAGGATTTTTCTGTCGGAAGTTTTACGATGACTACATCTTTTTTTATCGTGCTTTTGCTCTCATCATCATAGTTAATATCCAAATAAGCACTAAACATCAGTTCCTCACCCTCTGGCACTTCCCACTGAATTTCATCAACAGAAACCTCTCCCAAAAACTCTTTTTTCTCTTCTTTATAGAAGTCTGCTCCGTTTAGTTTCTGCGCTTCAGCAAGGATTTTTTCGCGATAAGTTTTCATTCCCTCCTTTGTAAAATCCAAATCCTCATCCTCCAAATCCAATTCAAATTTTTCAAGCAATATATCATCCGCTGTCACTATCACGGGCGTGAATTTCTGCTCTTTGCCTTCCTGCCAAAGATTTAAATAAGTTTCTACCAATTGTTTTGGGTCTATATTTTGGGCAACTGGAATGACCTCGCAGTCCAATAACTCTTGTAACTTTTTGATGTTTTCTGTCATGATTAAAACTTTTTTCTGCTATTTCTTTGGTAAAAACACTTCCGCAAGCATACATCTGGCACCGCCGCCGCCGTTGATTTCTATTGTCCTCAAATCAGAAGAGATGATTTGGCTGTATTTTTCAATATTTTTTATCTGCTCCTGCGTGAGTGAGCTGTATGCCGTCTGGCTCATTATCAGGAACTTTTCTCCTTTGTCGTTATGCAGCTGGAGCATATTTCCCGCAAAATTATGCATCTGCTCTTCGGTGATGGCTATGATTTCTTTTCCTGATTTTTCTATCGTTTCTATCACTTGTTGTCGCTCCGTTTCATCATCTATACAATCGAGACAAATCACCACAAACTTATCCGCCAGACACATCATCACATTGGTATGATAGATAGGCATCCGCTGGTGGTCTATGGTCTGATACGAATGAAAAACAACAGGTTTAAAACCAATTTTCGCACAAAATTCACGGAACAAATCCTCATCCAGACGGACAGAAACCGAGCCGTATGCTATCTTATTATCTTGGTCAAAGATGATGCTTCCCGTTCCTTCCAAAAACTTGTTCTCCTTTTCGGACTGAGTGAAATCTATGATTTCTTTCACCTCAAAACCTTCATTTTTCAGTTTTTCTATGATGTCCATTCGGCGTTCGTCTCTTCGGTTCGGTGCGAACATCGGATAAAGGATTACCCTTCCCTCTGGGCTGAAACTCACCCAGTTATTTGGAAAAATAGAATCTGGTGTATGCGGCTCCAGAGTGTCTTTAACCACGATAACATTGATTCCATGAGAACGAAGTTTTTCCACAAAAGCATTAAACTCAGCCAAGGCTTTCAGCTGAGTATTTTCATTCTCGGAGTTTATTTGGAAATAGTTGTTCTCGGCAGTCTGGGCATTATAGCCAAACGCCACAGGTTCTATCATAAGAACGGTGTTGGTTGTCTGCATTTTCTCTATTTTTTATTCCCTTGCCAGCGGCATAGTGGAGCATCTTAAAAGCCCTCCCATTTTGGATATCTCGCGATAAGGAATTTCTTCTACTTTAATATTCCAAACATCTTGTAAATGTCTGTTCATCCTAGTGAAAGCCGCATCTGAAACGACTACTTCTGGCGAAATCGAAAAAATATTTGGATTCATTTCAAACATTTCTTCTTTGGTAACATGAAAACAATTTTCTTCCCCAAAAATATCCAAAATCAGTCTGTAATCGCTCTCATCCACAAAACCATCCTTGTAGATGATACATTTATCCTTTCCTACGGGATTAAATGTACAGTCCAGATGCAAAATGCCTTCATACGGAACAGTGTCATTCTTTTTTAGTTCTAGGTCTATTATCCTTTTTTTAGGAAAATATTCTTTGAGAATTTCTATCGCGTATTCGTTAGTTCTCGCCGTTTTGAAATTTCTATAATCCTCACTAAAACAAGTTCCTATAAACAAGAAATCATTCCATACTATCACATCTCCCCCTTCTATGTGGGCTGTGTCAGGCAGGTTGATGATTTTACGCCACTCCACTTGTTCGAATATTTTGGAATAAGCCTCCTGTTCATCGGCTCTGTCTGGAATAAGATTAGACAATATCATCTTGTCTTCTATGACAAACGCCACATCTCGCGCGAAGACCTGATTATAATCTTTGATAATATCTGGACGAATAACCTCTACATCATATTTCTTGAGAACTTTCTCAAACTCAGTCATTTCATGGATGATATCTTCTTCCTTTGGGTAAACACCCTGCTGGATGGTATGGTATGATTTCGCATCATAACTCTCCTCCAGAGTAGGGTCTGCTCCCATAGATACTGGCTGACCAAGGACTACAGTTTTTAATCTTCCTGTTTCGTTATTAATATTTAGTTTCATAATTTTTTGCTGTAATGTAAGAAAAGACTTGTTACCTATCCTTTCTTAAAAATTATTTTATTTTAGGAACTTCTATTTGGATTACTTTATTTACTAAATCAAGTTTTTTATTTTTCAAGACAGAAAACATATTGTCCATCTCTTTTTTAGTGTATGCTCTATCACTAACGCCGAAAAGTAAAACGCCCTTTCTCTTCGGTGTATTTATTCTAAAATATCGATAAACATTTCTTTCTAGAATAAGAATTTCCTTTCCATCCTGAGAGTTTTTACTTATTATAAAATCAAGCATATACTCATCCTCTCTTTCATACATTTGATAATTTATGATAGGATTTTGCTTTTTGCTATTCTCCAAATTATTGACAAAATTACTTATCGCATCCTTTGGAGTCAAATCTCCTTCCAAGAAATCAATCATAATCATCCTCGTGTATTTTTCTACATTTTCATTTGGCAAAATATACTCCTGTTTGTAGAAATTATCCATTGGATGAGAACTCCATACTAATTTATAATCCTTATTATCAAATCTATATTTATCTCCTAAATGTAGATAATCTTCCACTTTTTTCTGCGCCATGAAAAACTGAACCATGAGCATCAGAAATAATACTAATCTTCTTTTCATTATCTCTTATTCTTTTAAAGGTATCCAATCCACAAAGAAATCTTTTATATATTTTGGATTATCATCTTAAAACCAAGGTCTTCTCCCTACTTGATAAATTTGGTAAAATTCTTCATCAGATTTTGTAAGATAAATTATCCCTTCTACAAAAGGAATAACACTCGCTAATCCACATGAGAAAAAACTCATTAATATTTGAAGAACTCCCTCTTTAGTGTATCCTAAAATAAATTTATGTATACCAAAGCTTCCTAACATGATAGCCAAAACTCCTGCTAAGACTTTTTTATTATCTTGATAAATAGGCGAAGGATTTTGAAAATTCTGGTTTTCCATTTTATTCATGAATTTAATTTTTATCTCTTGATTTTAAAGGCATCCATCCCTGGGAAAATAGCCGTTTCGCCAAGAGCTTCTTCTATTCTTAGTAGCTGGTTGTATTTCGCCATTCTGTCCGAACGGGAAGCCGAACCTGTTTTGATTTGTCCACAGTTCATCGCTACAGCAAGGTCTGCTATGGTAGAATCTTCTGTTTCTCCTGAGCGGTGGGACATTACCGAAGTATATTTGTTATGCTGAGCCATCTGCACGGCAGCCATCGTTTCAGAAAGAGAACCGATTTGGTTTACTTTCACCAAAATAGAGTTGGCTACACCTTGTTTTATCCCTTGTGAAAGTCGCTCTACATTAGTCACGAAAAGATCATCTCCTACCAGCTGCACTCTGTCGCCTATCTTGTCTGTCAAGAGCTTCCAGCCATCCCAGTCATCTTCCTGCATTCCGTCTTCGATGGAAATAATCGGGTATTTCTGTGTCAGTTCAGCCAAGTAAGAAACCTGCTCTTCTCTCGTGCGATAAGCGCCGCTTTCTCCTTCAAATTTTCTATAATCATAAACTCCATCTTTATAAAACTCCGAAGAAGCGCAGTCCAATGCCAGCATAATATCATCCCCTGGTCTGTATCCTGCCTTTTCTATCGCTTGGAGCAAAGTATCCAAAGCATCTTCTGTCCCCTTGAATGTCGGTGCAAAACCTCCCTCATCCCCCACTGCTGTGGATAGTCCGCGAGATTTTAAAATAGATTTCAAATGATGGAAAATTTCTGTTCCTTTTCTAAGAGCATGTGAGAAAGAATCTGCCTTCACTGGCATAATCATAAACTCTTGGAACGCGATAGGAGCATCCGAGTGAGAACCTCCATTGATGACATTCATCATCGGAACAGGCAGAGTATTGGCATTTACACCGCCCACATATTTATAAAGAGGCATTCTAAGGTGCGCCGCTGCGGCTCTTGCCACTGCCAGAGAAACCCCAAGAATAGCATTAGCCCCGAGTTTTCCTTTATTTTTAGTTCCATCAGCCTCTATCATAATTTGGTCGATGAGGTTCTGCTGAGTGACAGGAAGCCCGATGATTTCAGGAGCGATGATTTCCCTTACATTTTCTACAGCTTTTTCCACGCCTTTTCCTAAAAACTCTGCGCCGCCGTCACGAAGTTCCACCGCCTCATGTTCCCCTGTGGATGCCCCAGAAGGCACTGCTGCACGCCCCATAGCACCGCTGTCTGTAAATACATCTACCTCCACAGTAGGATTACCGCGAGAGTCTAAAATCTGTCTTGCTTCGATGAATGAAATAAATCCCATTTTAATATTTTTTTTAATGTTATAATTAATTTTTATTCGTTTCACAAATCTAACGAAAACCTATGAATTCTAAAAATTATTTTCTATTTGAAGGGATTTTTTTTTTACTTACTTTTGAGAAAATTTTTCCTAAAAATGAAATCCACTTATACTGTCATCAATGCCTCGGCTGGATCGGGCAAAACTTATACCCTCGTACAGAGACTTCTAATGCTTTGTCTGGAAAACCCCAGCGAGCCAGATGCTGTTCGCCATATCATTGCCCTTACTTTTACCAACAAGGCTGCCAATGAGATGAAAGAACGAATACTCCAGTGGCTGGGAAAATTCACGGCTGAAAACTATGCCCAATGCCAAGAACTGCTGGACATACAGGAAAAATTCCGCCAACAGGGCAAAAATATTCCTATCAATGAGCTGCACCGCCGTTCCCAAGCGGTTTTGGACTATATTCTGCACCACTACTCCATGCTGAACATCGGCACGATAGATAAATTTAATTCTAAATTGGTGCGTTCTTTTTCCTACGAACTGGGACTGGCGCAGAATTTTAATTTGGAAATTCAGCCCGAACCATACTTGATAGAAGCCGTAGACCAGATGCTGGACAAGATAGGCGGAGACAAGAAGGTGTCGGAGACTTTCATAGACTTCGTGAATTATAGTTTGGATAATAACGAGCGGGTAAATCTGAGCCAAACGCTCTACCAATCGGCAAAGGAATTTGTGAAAGACATCCACTACAAAAGGCTTTTGGAGAATAAAGATTTTGACTGGGAAGCCTACGAAAACACCAAAAACAACATCAGAAAAAACCTCACCGAAATCAAGAAAGATTCTGTGAAAATAGCACAGGATACGATATCTCTTATCAAAGAAAGAGGGCTGGAAATAGAGGATTTCTCTGGCGGAGGGAAAAAAAGCATTGCCAAGTTTTTCCATGAAGTCGCTAAGTTCTACAACAAGGAGCGAAAAGATTTCCCTTTCCCATCGAATGAAGAATCTGCACTGGCAGTTTTTGAAAAAGGAGCTTCATCTAAGTCAAAACAAAAAGAGCAGGATATTTTTGACATTCTCAGCTTTTTGATGGAGAGCAGGAGAAAGCTCATCAGCAATTATATCCTGATGCAGAAAAAAGAAAAAATACTTCACGCTCTGCTTCCGCTTCGGGTAAATAAGGAAATCCAAGATGAACTTGCCAAAATAGAGGAAGAAAACGATTTGGTTTTACTTTCTAAATTTAATATTATCATCAATGAAAACCTGAAAAATGAGCCTTCGGCTTTCATTTACGAAAAAGTGGGAACTCGGTATCTGCATTATTTCTTTGATGAGTTTCAGGACACTTCGGCGCTGCAATGGCAGAATTTCCTGCCGCTGCGAGACCACACGATTTCTTCGGACAATACGAGTTTTACCCTCGTGGGAGACCCTAAACAGAGCATTTACCGCTTCCGAGGCGGAGAGAGCCAGCTGATGCTGAACATCATCAATCATAAAGAAAATGCGCCTGTCCCTGCCAATGTCATTTCACTAAAAGAAAACTACCGAAGTGCAAGGAACATCGTAAGGTTTAATAATGAACTTTACCAATACATATCCGAGCTGGGAGATTTTGAACATAAAAAAATTTTTGGCGAAAAAGCCCAGCAGGAAGCCAAAACCAATATCGATGGAAGAGTAAGAGTAAATCTGATAGAAAACGCCAAAAAAGAGGATTTCTACCAAGATACCGCAGACCAGATGCAGCAGGACATTCAGCAGTGTCTGGATAATGGCTTTAGATTCTCGGATATTACCATCTTATGCCGAGGAAATAACGATATATTCAACTATTCTCAGCTTTTGGGAAGCAGAGAAGTGCTCTATAATGGAGAAAAAACCTTTATAAAAACCATCTCCGAACGAGGGCTTACCCTTAATCTCTCTAAAACCCTGAATGCTCTGATAGAATTTCTAAACTGGACAGCCACTCCGAAAAGCAAAAAATTTCTAGTGATGCTGTTCTACTATCTCAATGATTTAGGGCGAATCAAAATCCATGATTTTTCAGTAGAAATGCTGGAAATTCTGGCTATTGAAGAGCAGAAAGAATTATTTGACTTTATCAAAAAAAGATACAATCTGGATTTGGCGCATTCCCATATTCCAAACCTCAATCTTTACAACTTCATAGAACATTTCGTTTATGAATTTTCTGTCGAAGACAAGGAAATGGACTTCATTCTCAATTTCTTAGAAATGCTCTATGGCTTCTCCCAAAACACAGGAATGACCCTGAAAGATTTCCTGAAATTCTGGGAAGAGGAAGGTCAAAATATCTCCATCCAAGCCTCCGAAAATATAGATGCTGTGCAGATAATGACCATCCACAAGGCCAAAGGACTGGAGTTTCCTGTGGTCTTCCTGCCAATGGAAAACAAAAGCCAAGATTCCAAATTCACGGAATGGTATGATTTGGAAGGAGAAAACGCTCTCAGCGCAGTGAATATCTCGGGCTTTGATAAAGGTTTAGAAATCTACGATGAAGATATCCAAATATTCAACAGCGAGAATGTCTATAAAAACTTTATCGACCGCCTCTGCGTGCAGTATGTAGCCACCACACGCCCTGTGGAACAGCTTTTCCTTTATCTGCAAAAGCCGAGCAATTCGGCAAATCATTTGGAAATATTTGATTTTGTAGATCAATACAATACGGAAAATGTGGATAATTTTGATTTATTTGAAACAAATGAAGAACTGCTCAGAAAAAAAACCAAACAAAAGAAAAAAGAATGGGCTACGATGAACATCTCATCCATCCACAAACAAGGAGAATCGCTGGCTAATATCCAAATCGCCACGCCATCCAAAAGCTATCAAAAACGAAAAGAGAAAACAAGAATGGGTCTTCTCATTCACGATATTTTAGCGAAAATAAACCACAGAGATGATATGGAAAAAGTCTTGGATAGTTTTTTCCGTTTGGGAACAATCACCGAGAAAGAAAAAGAAATCATCATAAAGAGAATTTCGCCAGTTCTAAATGATGAAAAATACGCTCCATATTTCAGTGGAAATGAGAAAGAAATCATCAATGAAAGAGAAATCCTCGTCACTTTGGAGGATGGAGAGCAAAAATTCTACCGACCAGACCGCGTCATAAAAACGGATGAGGGCTACATTATCGTTGATTTCAAAACAGGTGAAGAAAAAAGAGAAAAACACCAAAAACAGGTGACAGATTACCAAAACGCCTTAGAAAAAACAGGCAAAAAGGTAATAGAAACAAAGCTTATTTATTTTGATGAATAGTTTTAACCAAAAAAAAATAACATTATGAAAGATTCCCTAATGGGTATAGAAATAGAAAAAGTATTAGAAAACTGGGAAGTATCCATCATGCATTTCCTGCCAAAGATGGTAGAGGCTGTTATTGTCCTTATTTTGTTTATCTTTTTAGCCAAAATAGCCAAAAGAATCAGTCGCCGAGCTTTCAAGGTTCATACAAACATTGCTCATATCATCGCTTCTACGGTTTATTGTTTCTTCCTGTTTTCAGGAGTTTATCTCGCTTTGGAGCTTTTGGGACTAGACAAAGTTTTCTCGCATCTGCTTGCAGGAGCTGGAATTGTGGGAATTATCGCTGGTTTTGCGTTCAAAGATGTAGCGTCTAATATTTTTGCGGGACTGCTTCTGAAAACCCACAGCCCATACAAGGAGGGCGACTGGGTGGAGATAGATGATAAATACGGCATTGTCACGCAGGTAAGTCTGATAACTACAACCATAAGAACCATTCCTGGGCAGGATGTTTTTATCCCAAATCAAATTATTTACAGCGGAACATTTACCAATTATTCAACTTTGAAAAAAAGGAGAATCATTCTAAAAACAGGCGTTTCTTTTGGAGATGATTTGGAGTTTGTGCAGGCTACCGCTCTTGATGAAATTAAGAAAATAGAAACCTTACTTCCTGATGAAAAAGTGGATTTGTATTTCACAAATATCGGAAATTCTACACTTGATTTTGTACTTCGGTTTTGGATAAAATTTGAGACCAATGATGATTTCTACGAAGCTATGAACGAGGCCATCATACGGATAAAAAAACGATTTGACAAGGAAGACATTTGTCTAGCCTACCCAGTTACTACGCTGGATTTTGGTGTAAAAGGCGGTGTAAATATCTTTGATAAAGAAATAAAAATCAATAAAAACTAAATCTTTTCCTTTAATAAAAATGTGTAGGAAAAGCCTTTTTAGGCGTTTGGTTTAAGATGTTTAGTTTTACCCAAGAATAAAGAAATCCCCATCCGTAGGAAAACATCTGGACATAAGTGGTGACAATGGTCAGCACCGAAATCGGCAGGCTTTTCATCTTAAATAAAGAATGTGCAAATATCAATAAAGTATAAAAAGCATACAGCAGAAGCGGTATTTTTGTCCAAAAAACAAGCAAAAGACTTCCTAAAAATCCTAACAAAAACAAGGACGGAAACCAAAAAGTAGGTTTCGTATATTGAGGGTGCCGCTGGTTGAGAATAGGTCTGGCAACACCAAACTGATAGACTTGTTTTGAGAATTTTTTCAGGCTCGTTCGCCGTTTGTGATAGACTGCTATATTTTCGTAAAAACAAGTACTGAAGCCATTTTCCCAAAGCCTCATGGAAAGGTCTGGATCTTCGCCGATTCTCATATCCGAGAAACCTCCCACCGCCGAAAACACCGCCTTATTGACTCCCATGTTGAAACTTCTGGGCTGAAATTTACTGACTGCTTTCTTGCTTCCACGAATTCCACCCGTTGTAAAAACCGAAGTCATAGAATAGGAAATTGCCTTTTGTAGATTGGAGAAGTTTTCATCAGCTTTATCCGCTCCACCAAAGGCGTTTGTCGGTTCGGTTTGGAGATTATTTTTAATGTTTTTAATGTAATCGCTTGGGACAACTACATCGCTATCCAAGAAAACCAGCCAGCTGTTTTTAGCTCGTTCTGCTCCGTAATTTCGGCTAAGCCCTGGCCCTGAATTTTGTTTTTTGAAATACTGAATGTTTAGTTTCCCTTGATACAAATCCACCACAGGAAGCAGCTCCACGGAAGAGCCGTCATCTACTATGACTATTTCAAAGTCTTTGTCTTCCTGAACAAGAAGCGAGTCCAGCAGTTCTGTGAGTTCGTCCCTGCGGTTATAGATAGCAACGATGATGGAAATAGAAACATCCACGATTTTATTTTTTTAGCAAAAATAACTAAATCCATCCATAAATGAAAAAACTTTGACAAAAGAGTCTTGCCAAAGTTTTTTCTACTAATCTAATAAAATTTATTTCAGTTTTTTCTTAATCGCTACTTCTTCGTAGATTTCAAGAAGGTCACCTACTTCTATATCGTTATAGCCTTTTAGGTTAAGACCACATTCATAGCCTTTGGTTACTTCTTTCACATCATCTTTGTAGCGTTTAAGGCTTTCCAGCTCGCCATCGTATTTCACGATTCCGTCTCTCAATAGACGAACTTTAGAGTTTCTTGTCACCTTACCAGAAAGCACCATACATCCTGCGATACTTCCCACTTTAGAGATTTTGAACACCTCACGGATTTCTACATTACCCACCACTTGCTCTCTAATCTCTGGCGAAAGCATTCCTTCCATAGCTTCTTTCACATCATCTATGGCATCGTAGATTACGGAATAAGTTCTGATTTCTATCTCTTCTTTCTCTGCAAGGTCTTTTGCATTTGCTCCAGCTCTTACATTAAATCCGATAACGATAGCATCCGAAGCTGTTGCAAGCAAGATGTCGCTCTCTGTAATCTGCCCTACACCTTTGTGAAGGATATTGATTTGAATTTCCTCTGTTGATAATCTCTGAAGCATATCCGTAAGGGCTTCTACAGAACCATCCACATCTCCTTTTAGGATAATGTTCAGCTCTTTGAAATCTCCAAGGGCTATTCTTCGTCCGATTTCGTCCAGAGTCAAATGTTTCTTCGTTCTTATTGTCTGCTCTCTTTGGAGCTGTTCTCTCTTATTTGCAATAGATTTTGCTTCTCTTTCATCTTCATAAACCTTAAATTTATCCCCTGCCGTAGGCGCTCCATCTAAACCTAAGATTGTCACTGGTGTAGAAGGTCCTACTTTCTGAAGGTTATGCCCTCTTTCATCCAGCATAGCTTTTACTTTACCATGGTTTTTCCCAGCAAGGACATAATCTCCTACTTTGAGTGTTCCTGTCTGAACTAAAAGTGTAGAAACATACCCTCTTCCTTTATCCAAAGATGCCTCTATCACTACCCCAGATGCTGGTTTATTAGGATTGGCTTTCAATTCTAATAAATCTGCTTGAAGGAGAACTTTATCTAAAAGTAAATCTACATTATTACCAAATTTAGCTGAAATCTCCTGCGACTGAACATTTCCTCCCCATTCTTCCACCAAGATATTCAATCCTGAAAGCTGCTCTCGGATTTTATCTGGATTGGCATTAGGTTTATCTACTTTGTTTAATGCTATAATCATAGGTACGCCTGCCGCCTGCGCGTGGGAAATCGCCTCTTTGGTCTGTGGCATCACCTCATCATCGGCTGCGATAACGATGATTGCTACATCCGTTACCTGCGCACCTCTGGCTCTCATCGCGGTAAACGCCTCGTGACCAGGAGTATCTAGGAAAGTAATGTGTCTGCCATTCTCCAGCTGTACGCTGTACGCACCGATATGCTGGGTAATTCCTCCCGACTCACCAGCGATAACATTCGTTTTTCTGATGTAGTCCAGTAATGATGTCTTACCATGGTCCACATGCCCCATTACGGTAACAATAGGTGCTCTTGGTAATAAATCTTCTTCGCTGTCTTCTGCTTCCTCTTCTAAGTTATCTTCCAAATCAGCGTCAGAAAATTCTATTTTATAACCAAATTCATCCGCTACCAATGTCAGGATATCGGCTTCCAATCTCTGGTTCATGGTTACCATTACCCCAAGTGAGAAACATGCAGAGATAACCTCCGTAGGGTTCACATCCATAAGAGCCGCAAGCTCGTTCACGGTGATAAACTCGGTAACTTTCAGAGTTTTATCTTGTGCTTCTAGCTCCTGCTGAAGCTCATCTTGCTCTCTACGGAAATTTCTTTTTTCTTTTCTGTATTTAGCTCCTTTGGACTTACCGCCTTTGTTAGTAAGTTTTTCCAAAGTTTCTTTGATTTGATTTTTTACCTGCTCATCTGTAAGCTCCACAGGCATTACTCGCTCTCTCTTTCCTCCTTTTTTGCCTCCTTTATCGCGGTTTCCTCCTTGTGGTTTGTCTTTAGCAAATTTTTTATCCGCTCCTGCTTTGTTATTGGCTGGTTTAGCATCCTCTCCAGCAGGTTTTTGGATTCTTTTTCTTTGTTTCTTCTTGTCAGCAGGTTTTGGTTTTGTTTCAAACTGAGACAAATCTATTTTTTCGGTCTGAAGGATTTTTGGCCCGTCTAGTTTTTGATATTTTGTTTCTATCTTTTCTGGTTCAGAAGATTCTTCAATATCCACAGCAGGTTTTGCCTCTACCTTAGGCTCTGCTTTTGGTTTTGGCTCAGCCTTAGGTTCAGTTTTTTTCTCTTTTGTAGTTTCTGGTTTAGGAGCTGCTGCTTCCACTTCTTTTTCCTTTTTAGGCTTCACCTCCAGATCTATTTTGCCTATAATCTTTGTTTTAGGAGCTTGAGCCTTAATCACTTCAGGAGCTTTTGGTTCTTCTGTTTCTAATTTCACCTCTGGAACTTTAGAAATCACCACCTCCTGTGAAGCCTCTTTCTGCTTCTTATCAGCTGCAAATTCCTGCTCTAATGCGGAGAAAGCCTCTGCTTCCAACAACACATTGGGATTGCTGTCAATCTCAAACCCTTTACTCTGCAAAAACTCTACTGCCCTTGGAATGGAAATATTAAGTTCCTTTGCTGCTTTATTTAATCTGATTTTTGGCATATTTTTACTTTTTGTTCAGCAAAAAGCTGAATACTTTTGTTTTTTTGTTTATTCTATTATATTTTAGACAAAGAAGATTTATTCCAATTCTTCTCTCAAGATTTTCTTAACATCTTCTATTGTCTCTTCTTCTAAATCTACTAAGTTGAGCAATACATCTGTATCCTTGTCTAGGATACTTCTCGCTGTATCCAATCCTACTTTTGTAAATTCATCTATAATCCACTGCTCGATTTCATCATCAAACTCTTTCAGCTCTACATCATCATCTTCTTGTTTTTCTCTATATACATCTATTTCATAATCTGTAAGCCAAGAAGCTAGTTTGATGTTTTGCCCTTGTTTTCCGATGATTTTTGAAATTTCCTCTACTGGAGCATATACTAGTGCGTAGTGGTCTTCTTCATTGATTTCCACCTTGTTGATTTCCACACCTCCTAGTGCTCTTTTCACCAAAACTTCTGGGTTTTTAGACCACTGGATCACATCGATGTTTTCATTTCTAAGCTCTCTCACCACACCGTGAATTCTAGAACCTTTCACACCTACACAAGCGCCCACAGGATCTATTCTTTCGTCCAAGGCATCTACAGCGATTTTCGCTTTTTCACCTGGGATTCTTACCGCTTTTTTCAAGATGATAGTTCCATCCAATATTTCTGGAATTTCTAATTCTAAAAGTTTTTCCAAAAACTTAGGCGCCGTTCTTGAAACGATAATCTGAGGTTTAGAACCTTTGAAATCAACTTTCTCAATCACCGCTCTGACGCTTTCTCCTTTCTTGAAGAAATCTGTCGGAATCTGGTTTTCTTTTGGTAAAATGTATTCATTCCCTTCATCATCCAAGATGATAACCTGCTTACCACGGATGTGGTGCACCTCTCCTACAATCACTTCACCTATTCTATCCTTGAACATCTCATACATTGCAGCATTATTATGCTCTTGTAATTTTGTTGCCAAAATTTGTTTCAATGTCAAGATATTTCTTCTACCAAGCTGAGCCAGTGGGATTTCTTGGGTAAACTCCTCTCCCACCTCGAATGTAGGGTCTATTTTTTTCGCTTCAGAAATTTCTATTTCCAAATCGTCGTCTTCTGACATCTGGTCTTCAACGATTTTTTTATTCAAAAATATCTGAAAATCACCTTTATCAGGGTTTACAATTACATCAAAATGGTCATCAGAATCGTATCTTTTTTTCAGCAAGGTTTTTAGCGAATCTTCTATGATCGCCATCAAATCTATCTTACTAATCCCTTTTTCATCTTTAAAATCACCAAAAGATTCGATTAATGCTAAATTATCCATATTTTTTTACTTTGACTAAAATTTTTAAAACTTAATTACTATCATTGCTCTCTTTATGCTTTGGTAAGGGATTTCCCTTTGTTCCTCCACATCTTCTTTTCCTTTTCCTACGAGTTTTGGCCTTCTATACCTCAGCATCAAAACTATTTTTTCTTCATCGGCTTCCAGTAGTTCTCCCTTAATCACTTCGCCTTTCTCTGTCGTGACTTCAAGCTCCCTTCCTACATTCTTCTTGTATTGTCTTGGTAATTTGAGTGGCTCGCTCAGTCCTGCACTCATCACCTGAAGAGAAAAATCCACCTCTTCCCTGTCCAAATTAAACTCTATCGCCCTGCTGGCATCTAAACAATCCTGAATAGAAAGTGACTCATCTCCATCCAAAATAACCACCACATCATTTCCTGCAGATATTTTCAAATCAACCAAATAAATATCTTTTCTTTCCTCTAAAAATGCCTGTATCAGCTCTTCTACCCTTGTCTTAAAATCCATATTTCTTTAATTTCAGGATATATAAAAAAGGCCTTCCTTTGAAGCCTTTTCATCATTATTCCCGTAAATCCGTCTGCAAATTTAAGAAAATTATTCATTTATAGCAAATTATCGCCGAAAAGATTTTATTTCACTAAAAAACATTACCTTTGTAGATTGAAAAGATTTTTATACTAAATGAATATTGCAATTGTAGGAACAGGGTATGTAGGACTAGTTACAGGAACTACTCTGGCTGAGTTAGGAAACACGGTCTATTGTGTGGACATAGATGAAACAAAAGTAGAAAACATGAAGAAGGGAATTGTTCCCATCTATGAACCTGGCTTGGAAGAAATATTTTTAAGAAACATACAGGCGAATAGGCTGTTTTTTACTACTCAACTAAAAGAAGCATTAGACCAGTGCGATGTGATTTATCTCGCTTTGCCGACACCTCCTGGTGAGGATGGCAGCGCAGACCTTTCTTATGTTTTGAAGGTTTCTGAAAATATTGGTGAGCTGATGACTTCTTACAAAGTAATTGTCAATAAATCAACCGTTCCAGTAGGCACAGCGGACAGAGTGAGAGAGACCATTTCTGCGAAAACAGAAATTCCTTTTGATGTAGTTTCTAATCCAGAATTTCTCCGCGAAGGATTCGCTGTGGAAGATTCCATGAACCCTGCCAGAATCGTAGTGGGTTCTAGTTCGGACAAGGCTAAAAATATCATTGCCCAAATCTACCAACCGTTCACTAACACGGGAGTTCCAATCATTTTCATGGATGAAAAATCTTCGGAACTGACTAAATATGCAGCTAATTCGTTCCTTGCTGTGAAAATCACTTTCATGAATGAAATCGCAAATTACTGTGAAAAAGTAGGAGCCGATGTAGACAAAGTAAGGCTCGGTATGGGAAGTGATGACAGAATCGGGCATCGTTTCCTTTTCCCAGGGATAGGCTACGGAGGAAGCTGTTTCCCGAAAGATGTGAAAGCCCTCATCAAATCAGGAAAAGAAGAAAACTTTGATTTCCAAATCCTTAACGCTACTGAAAATGTAAATAAGGCTCAAAAAGTAATCCTCATTTCTGAAATTGAAAAATATTTCGGCGGAAACATCAAGGATAAGAAAATCGCGATGTGGGGACTTGCTTTCAAAGCCAATACTGATGACATCAGAGAAGCTTCATCTCTGGACAATATTTCTCTTTTATTAGAAAAAGGAGCAAAAATAACGGCTTACGATGCCATCGCAGAGGAAAATGTGAAAAAAATCTTTGGTGACAAAATAGAATACACCAAAGACATGTATTCTTGCCTAGAAGATGCTGATTGTCTGCTGATAGCGACAGAATGGAGTGAGTTCAAAAATCCTAACTTCCAGCTTATGGCAGAAAAGATGAAGAACAAAGCTATTTTCGATGGTAGAAATATGTTCTCTATCGACCAAATAGAAAACACAGGATTTTATTATAAATCTATCGGTAGAAAAACTATAAAATAAAAACATAAAATTATGGGACTTTTTGATTTTTTCAAGAAAAAAGAGACAAAGGAAACTCCAAAACCTGAAAAAGAGAATAACAGCCTAGCGCTTTCTATGCCGATTTTCAAAGGAGGAAGCTATTCGCTGGATAAAGTTTTAGAAGATTTAAAATCCCACTGGGGACTAGAAGTTTCTGAAATCTCTGGCGATGATGAAGTGGCAACTCTCATTATCAATGGAATGATGGCAGCCATTGCAAAAATGCCAGCACCTATTCCAAGCGAAGATTTAGAATCAATATTTGGGTATTCTTACCTTTGGAATAATGTAGAAAAAGAAGTTTCAGAGCATGACAGCCACGCCATTGTCTCTATTTTAGATAAAACGAAAAGTCAGGTTGAGAAATTTTCTTTAATGACGATGATTAACGCTTCTATCCTTAGAACTTCTCCTGATGCGATAGGTATTTATCAAGGAAGCCAGACTCTGCTTCTTCCAAAAGGTTTGTACATTGACTTTGCAGACTTTTTATTAGAAGGAAATCTACCTGTGATTCTGTGGATTTACATTGGACTTATCGGCTCAGAAGAAGGGAAAAACAGCCTTTATACTTTCGGCATGAAAGAATTTGGAAAAAAGGAAATAGAAATCATTGACAGCCAAATGTCACGAAGTGATTTGCATGACTTTATCCTTCCTGTTCTCAACTATATTTTAGCTTATGATGTTACTCTAAAAAATGGAGAAACTATCGGTTTTTCTGAGGAACAAAAAATAAAAATCACGGAATCCAAAGCAGTTTATTTGGATGGAAATTCTTTAAAATTAGAACTATAAAATTATGAAATCTATCATTATCACTGGCGGAGCAGGATTTATCGGTTCTCATGTTGTTCGTGAGTTTGTGAAAAATCTCCCGCAAACGAAAATCATCAACCTTGATGCCCTTACATACGCAGGAAACCTTGAAAACTTGAAAGATATAGAAAACAAACCAAACTATATCTTTGAAAAAGCAGATATCACAAAACCTGAAGAACTAAAAAAAGTTTTTGAAAAACATAATCCAGACGCGGTGATACATCTCGCTGCGGAAAGCCATGTGGATAGAAGTATCACAGACCCAAATGCTTTCATCAATACTAATGTAATGGGAACTGCTAATCTTCTTAATCTTTGTAAAGAATTTTGGACACTGAATCCAGAGCACACGCATGGAAGATTTCCTAATGAACCGAGAAAAAATCTTTTCTATCATGTTTCTACGGATGAAGTCTATGGTGCTTTGGGAGAAACAGGATTTTTCACTGAGGAAACGCCTTATGACCCGAAATCTCCGTATTCTGCAAGTAAAGCTGCCAGCGACCACTTGGTAAGAGCTTACGGAAACACCTATGGGCTTCCTTACATTGTTTCCAATTGTTCTAACAACTATGGCCCAAATCATTTTCCAGAGAAACTGATTCCGCTTTGTATTTCTAATATTATCAACGAAAAACCGCTGCCTATCTATGGTGATGGAAAATACACCCGTGACTGGCTGTTCGTGATAGACCACGCTCGTGCTATTTTCCAAATTTTCCATGAAGCGAAAACAGGAGAAACATACAACATTGGTGGATTTAATGAATGGCAGAATATTGATTTAATCAAGGAATTGATTAAACAAATGGATGCAAAACTTGGAAATCCTGCTGGATATTCAGAAAAGCTAATCACTTTTGTGAAAGACCGCCCAGGGCATGACAAACGCTATGCTATAGACGCCACAAAACTGAATAAAGATTTGGGATGGAAGCCTTCTGTGACTTTTGAAGAAGGTTTAGCTAAAACTATCGATTGGTTCCTGAGCAATAAAGATTGGCTGGAACATGTAACCAGCGGAGAATACCAAAAATACTACGAAAAACAGTATAGCTAATGATTTCTATTGTAAGTCCTGTTTACCGAGCTGAAAAAATCCTTCCGATTCTCGTTTCTGAAATTAATTTAGTAATGGAGAGAATCGGTGAGGACTACGAAATCATATTGGTAGATGACCGAAGTCCTGACAACTCTTGGGAAGTGATGAAAGTGCTTTCCAGTCAAAATCCTAAGATAAAAAGCATTCGGCTGAGCAGAAATTTTGGTCAGCATAGTGCTATTTTTGCTGGACTTACAAAAACAAAAGGCGACTGGGTAGTAGTAATGGACTGTGATATGCAGGACCAGCCCAAAGAAATAGCCAAACTCTACAAAAAAGCGCTGGAAGGATACGATATTGTCCTAGGACAGAGAGAAAACCGAAAAGATAAATTCCTAAAGAAATTAACATCCAGATTGTTCTACAAGGTGTTTAATTACCTATCGGGAGCAAATTTTGATAACAATGTAGCGAATTTTGGGATTTATCACCAAAAGACCATTAAGTCCATCCTAGATATGAAAGACTATGTTAAATTCTTTTCATTATTTATTAACTGGATTGGGTTTAAGAGTGTTTCCATTCCGATAGAACATGGAGAACGCGAGGAAGGGAAATCCACATATAGCGTGGGAAGACTTTTTAAACAGGCTTTCAATGTTATTCTATCTTTTTCGGATAAGCCGCTTAGGTTGTTTATAAACTTTGGATTGAGTATATCGGTTTTATCTTTTATTGTAGGAATATACTATTTATATCTGGCTCTTACAGGGAAAATAGCACAGCCTGGTTTTAGTTCACTGATATTATCCATTTGGTTTTTATCAGGGATTATCATCAGTTGTATAGGCATTGTAGGAGTATATTTAGGAAAAACTTTTGACCAAGCAAAAGGCAGACCTACATTTATCATTGATGAAGAAGTGTAATTGTGCTAAAAATCAATCGTTATGAAAGTCTTAATTATTGGTGCAAATAGCATTTTATCAAAAGAACTGATACAGTTACATATATCTGATGAAGTAGATATATTGTATCACAGTGCGGCTCTAAACACTTCGCATCCGAAACATAGAAATATCGCTTTAGAAGATATTGGTTCATTAGAGGATAAATATGATATTGTATATATTGTAAGTGCTGTAATATCCAATGAGATAGAGAAGCTAGATGAGATAATCAATGTCAATGCAAGGCTGGTGAATGATATTTGTAATCGTTTCAAAAGTTCAAAAATTATTTATTTTTCGAGTGTTGCTGTGTATGACGCAATTGATGGTTTAAATATTGATGAAAAAACGCTTCCTTGTCCAGAGTCAGTTTATGGAATTTCAAAACTATTAGGAGAAAAAATCATAGAAAAATCTAAAAACTACGCCATACTAAGAATTTCCTCTATGTATGGAACAGGAATGAAACAATCTACTTTTTTGCCTAAAATTATAAAAAATGCTTTGGATTCCAAAGAAATCAGACTCCTTGGTCACGGACAAAGAATCCAGAACTATATTCATACAAGAGATGTAGCCACTTTGGCAAAAACAGCTGCATTATCAAAACAAAATAGGATATTATTAGCCATTTCAAAAGAGAACTACACCAATAAACAAATTGCAGAAATCATACAGTCCGTAACAGGCTGCAGCATAGAATATTTTGGTGAAGACAATACAAGGTCTGTTTCTTACTCACAAGAAACCATACCTTACAATAAGTACAATAACACTTCAATAGAAAACGGAATAAAAGAATTAATAGAATGGATAGAAAAACAGTCTTAGTAACAGGTATAGGAGGAAATGTAGGGCAGGGAATTTTGAGAAATATTTTAAAAACAAAGTTTCCTATCAGACTCGTGGGCTGTAATGTCGCAGACTTTTCAGCAGGGAATCATCTTTGTGATTCTTTCTACAAAGTTCCTTTTGCTAATGATGAAAACTATATTACCACTATCAATACCATTATTGAAAAAGAAAATATAGACCTTATTATCCCTTCTACTGATTATGAAATTTACTACTTAGCACTGAATAAAAATGAGCTAAAAACAAAAGTCGTTACCAGCGAATTAGAAACTTCCAAAAGATATTTAGACAAATATCTTTCCTATGTATTTCATAAAGAAAACAATCTTCCTTTTGCAGAAGCCTATCTTCCTAAGGACTATATTGCTGGAACCTTTGAGGATTATATCGTAAAGCCAAGAGAAGGAAGGGGCTCTAGAGGTCTTCATATAAATCCAAAAAACATACAAGACTTTGATGATTCCTTCATGGTTCAAAAACTGATTAAAGGAAAAGAAATCACCACAGCTTTTTATGTGAATAAAAATAATGAACTCCATGGATTCATCAACTTAGAGAGAAAGCTGGAAAATGGAGCTACAAATGAATGTTTCGTAAATAGACAATACGATAAGGAACTAAAAAATATCCTAGAAAAAATGATACAGGTCAATCATTTCGTAGGAAGCGCTAATTTACAATCCATAGTAACAGAGGCTGGAGAAATCATTCCTTTTGAGGTGAATTGTAGAATTTCAGGGACTAACTCCATCCGGTCTAATTTCGGTTTTGAGGATGTGAAATACACATTAGAAGAACATTTGTATAACATCTCTCCGAGTGAACCAAACATCATCGAAGGGACTGCTATAAGGGTTTTGATGGATGTCATCTATCCTCACCAAAAACCAGAAAATATTAAAGACAATAAATCTGAACATTATATTTTTTAACTATGAAATATCTTCTATTTGATGCTGCTAATACTCTCATATACAAGCCTAATCTTTGGGAAAGAATCTTAACAGTTCTACAAGATAATGGTTATAAAATAAATGAAATTGAACTAAAACTAAGACATAAATTACTTTCTGAGATTATCAATTTTCCAGATACCACATCAAGAAGTTTTTATGAAGAGTTTAATTCAGAATTGTTAATGGCTTTGGGTATTATTCCCGATGAGAACCTGCTGAAAGATCTTTTTGAAGCGTGTTCCTATCTGCCATGGCAGGCTTTTAACGACTGTGAAGAAATTAAAAAATTAGACATAAAAAAAGCTGTCGTTTCTAATTTTAATAGCAGTTTACAAGAAAAATTAGAAGGATTAATTGGAGAAAATATTTTTGATGAATACATTGTCTCTGAAAAAGAAAACCTAAGAAAGCCTTCTTTGGAATTTTATTCAAGGGCTCTCGAAAAACTAAATGCTGAGGCTGGTGAAATCATCTACATTGGTGATTCATTAAAACTCGATGTTATCCCTGCTAAAAAACTAGGAATCAAAGCATTACTAATTGACAGAGATAATATATATCCATCCGCTAAGGATAGAATAACGAATTTCAGCGAAATAAAAAATTATCTATGAAACGAATAGCAATAATAGGTTCTGCACACTTGGGACAGCAGATAGCCCATCATATACACACGGATACAGAGGATAAAGTAGTTGCTTTTTTTGATGATTTCCAGCCAAAAGGGACTATCATTGACTCTATTCCTGTTATTGGTGGGACTAATGATATTTTAGACGAATATTCGAAAAATAGTTTTGATGAATTGCTGATTGGCGTGGGATATAACCACATGAATACCAGAAAGATGCTATTTGAAAAATATCATAATGATATTCCTTTCTATAAGTTTATTCATTCATCTTGTTATGTGGATCCTTCCGCTGAAATAGGAGCTGGAACGGTCATCTATCCAAGATGCGTAATTGACCAAAATGTAAAAATAGGAAATAATGTTTTGATTAACATTTCCAGCAGTATTGCTCATGACACCACAGTGGGTACTCATACCTTTATCTCTCCATGCGTATCTATGGCGGGATTTGTGAACATAAAAGAACAATGTATAATAGGCATAAATTCTATAATAATAGACAATATATCTATCACTAAAGGAACAAGAACAGGAGGCGGGACAGTTGTAATAAAAAATATCGAAGAAAAAGGACTATATGTAGGAAATCCTGCAAGATTTGTAAAATAATTTATCATGATACCATTTAACAAACCTTACCTTACTGGTAAAGAAATGCAATATATAGAAGAAGCCGTAAAATCAGGAAAAATCTCTGGAAACGGACTCTTCACCAAAAAATGCCAAGAATTCTTTGAAAAAGAATTTGGCTTCAAAAAAACTCTGCTTACTACTTCCTGCACAGATGCATTGGAGATGGCTGCTATTTTAGCGGATATCAAGGAAGGCGATGAGGTCATTGTTCCTAGTTTTACTTTCGTGTCCACAGCGCTGGCATTCGTAAGAAAAGGTGCTGATATCGTTTTTGCAGATTCTTATTCTGACAATCCTAATATAGATGCTGATCAAATAGAAGCTTTAATCACTGAAAAAACCAAAGCAATCGTAGTGGTTCATTACGCTGGTGTAGCTTGTGATATGGATAAAATAATGTCCATTGCTAACAAACGCGGAATCATCGTAATAGAAGATGCTGCACAAGCCATCGACAGCTACTATATTTCCAAAGATGGAACAAAAAAAGCATTGGGAAGCATTGGGTATCTTTCTGCTTTCTCGTTTCATGAAACCAAAAATATTATTTCAGGAGAGGGAGGTATGCTCTGCATCAATGACGACCGCTTTATCCAAAGAGCCGAAATCATTTGGGAAAAAGGAACAAACCGTTCGCAGTTTTTCAGAGGCGAAGTGGATAAATACAGCTGGGTAGACACAGGGTCTTCTTTCCTACCGAGTGAGATTATTTCTGCTTTTCTTTGGGCTCAGATAGAAAACATGAGAGACATTCAGGACAAAAGAATCAAAATTTGGAATCGTTATTATGAGGGACTTTCCAGCTTTGAACCTGTCTCTATTAAAAAACCAAAACTCCCTCTCGTTCCAGAATATGCGACTAACAACGCCCATATGTTTTATCTCGTTTGTGATAATGTAGATGATAGAACCAAATTCATCCAACATCTGAAAGACAAAGGAATTCTATCTGTTTTCCACTATCTTTCTCTGCACAAGAGTTCTTATTATGAAAAATATTCTACCCGAAAAAGCGAGCTTCCAAACTCAGATATGTTTTCTGATTGTCTTGTGAGACTTCCTCTGTTCTACGAACTTACCGATGAACAGGTAGAATACATCATCAACACGATAAAAGAATTATGAAAATAGAAAAAACTATTTTTTTATTAACCGCGTTATTTTTTATCTTATTACAAGGGGCATTTGTCTTACTTGGGGATAATGCTGTGCTATCTGATGACCTGAATCATTTAGAAATATTATACCAATATCAGGAAGGAAAATATAGTATATCAGAAGTTTATAACCTATACACCTCCGACCCTAACAGACACACACGCCCAATTTCTCCTATTGTGATAACATTCGCAACCTATTTAGGGGGATTTTGGACACCTTTGTTTTTCATTCATAATTTTCTTTTTCCCATCGCGGCATGGCTGCTAAAACTAATTTTAGATAAATTTTTCAGTGAATATAGCGCTTTTACACTATTAGCATGTATATTGGTCACTGTATTTCCTTTATCTTCATCTAATTTATTCTCTTTTGTGATGTGTGGAGCTTATTTGATATACATATGGTATTTCCAAAGTATATTATACCTATCATCAAAAGATAATTTGATTTATCATTTGATATCTGGAATATTATTAGGAATTTCACTGCTATTCCAAGAATTACATTTATTTTTGATTCCATTATCCATATTTATTTTAGTAGTTACCAACAGAGAAAAAATCCTCCTGAAACTATCTCTTTCTATCGGTTTAGGTTTATTCATCGCTGTATTTTATAAGTTTTTCTTAGTAAAAATCATCTATCCTGGGCATTTTGATTATGCCGCATCTAAGGTTTCTTTTAGTCTTTCAAGTAGTTTTATCGTAATTTTCTCTTTTTTCAAATTATTCATCCTTGACTTTGCATATATTGCTAAACAAAGCATATTGTCCATTGCTGATTATTCTGGGATTGATTATATTTTGTTAGCTCTTGGACTTATTATTTCTGGAATGGTATCTATTTTCTGTAAATTTGACAAAACCATCCCAAAACGCTATTTCTTAGTGTTTTTGAGTATCTTTTTGATGACAATCGTTGTTTTCTTTATTTCACAATATCCAATGACCTCATTTAGTTTTGAGAACAGGATTTTACTTTGGGTCAAATTTTCTTATTCTTTACTTTTAGGATATTTGATTTACAATGGTTTGGCTTTTACAAAAAAGAAAAGTTATCAAAACTTGCTGAAAACCTTATTATTTTTGTTTTTATCTACTAATTTTATTTGTGTCATCTCGGAAAAAAACTCTTGGATATACGCCAGCAATTATAATAAGAAACTTATCAAAAGCCTAGTTTCTCATCTTCCAAAAAATATCAAAGATGAAAAAATCATCATCATACAAAACAACACAAATTATGATAAACTGATCACAGATGAAAAAACATTAAAGGCATCTTATGAAATGAGATCTGCATTGAGTATGTACATTCCTCATACTTCTATAAATGGCTCCAATATATATAGAATCAGTACAAAGGACGCCTATTTATATTCTATTTTTGGAAAAAAACTGAACAATAGACCTCGTTCAGAAATCAAAGAAACTGAAACAGGATTCATTTTAGAAAAGGATAATATAAATTTCCCTTTTTATATCTTTGATTATGCTAACAATTCTTTACATTTGGTGAAAAATAAAAATGATTATAACAAGTTTCTAAAATAATAAAATACAATGAAAGGAATAATTCTCGCGGGAGGTTCTGGAACAAGGCTCTACCCGCTAACCATCGCAGTAAGTAAGCAGTTAATGCCTGTATATGACAAGCCTATGATTTATTTCCCTATTTCTACCCTTCTATTGGCAGGAATCAGAGAGATACTCATCATCACTACGCCGCACGACCAAGAGGCTTTCAAAAAACTATTGGGAGACGGCTCACAAATCGGGTGTAAGTTTGAATACAAAGTTCAGCCTTCTCCAGATGGGCTGGCTCAGGCGTTTATTTTAGGTGAGGAGTTCATTGGTTCAGATTCTGTAGCGCTGGTTTTGGGCGATAATATTTTCTACGGCTCTGGTCTTCCTCAGCTATTGGAAAGCAAAACCCAAGTGAAAGGCGGCTGCGTATTTGCCTACCCTGTTTCCGACCCCGAAAGATACGGTGTAGTAGAATTTGATGAAAACCAAAAAGCCGTTTCCATAGAAGAAAAACCTGCCGTGCCAAAGTCCAACTATGCCGTGCCTGGTCTTTATTTCTATGACAATTCCGTGGTAGAATATGCTAAAAACCTAAAACCTTCGGCAAGAGGAGAATTGGAAATTACCGATATCAATAAAATTTATCTTGAAAAAGGTCAGTTAGAAGTAGGTGTGATGAGCCGAGGAACAGCTTGGCTCGATACAGGGACTTTTGATTCCCTTCACGAGGCGTCTGAATTCGTAAAAGTTCTTGAAAAAAGACAAGGCGTGAAAATCTCCTGCATTGAAGAGATTGCCTACAAAAAAGGATTTATCAACAAGGAACAACTTCTAAAATCTGCCGAAAAATACGGAAAAAGCGGCTACGGAGATTATCTTAAAAAGCTGATAAAATAATTTAAAAACCTCAATAAAAAATCCCTCTTAAATGAGGGATTTTTATTTTTTGTTATATAGCGGTTGGTGTATTCTTACATTCTATCCACCACACCTATTCCGAGCAGATGTAAAGACTTTCTAATCACCACACCTGTGAGCTGTGACAGATACAGTCGGAATTTCTTCACATCTTCGTTTTCGTTGTTCAAAATCGGATTGTTTTGGTAAAAAGCATTGTAGAGTTTCACCACTTCATAAACATAATTAGCCAAATGAGCAGGGCTGAGTGCCGCCGCCGCTTTGCTTACAGTTTCCTTGTATTCGCTAAGGGCAATGATAAGTTCTTTCTCGTTCTCACTAAGAGCGATATTTTCAGAGAAATTGAAATCCGTTCCTTCGGCTCTTTTTAGCAAAGACTGAATTCTAGCGTAAGCATACTGAATGAAAGGCCCTGTATTCCCATTGAAATCCACACTTTCCTCTGGATTGAAAAGCATTTTTTTCTTCGGATCTACTTTCAGCATAAAATATTTCAACGCTCCAAGACCTACGATTTCATAAGATTTTTCTTTTTCCTCTTCGGTCAGCGCTTCCAGTTTTCCAAGTTCCTGCGCTTTTTCTTTCGCCGTAAGATACATTTCCTGCATCAGGTCATCGGCATCCACCACCGTTCCTTCACGAGATTTCATCTTCCCGTTAGGAAGTTCCACCATTCCGTAGGATAGATGGTAAAGGTGCTCCGCCCAAGTGTAGCAGAGTTTTTTTAGGATTTTAAACAAAACCTGAAAATGATAATCCTGCTCATTTCCCACCGTGTAGATAAGTCTCTGTATATCATTATCCGCGAAACGCCCCACGGCAGTTCCCAAATCCTGCGTTATATAGACAGAAGTACCATCCCCACGAAGGAGAAGTTTTTCATCCAAGCCTTCATCGGTAAGGTCACACCATACAGAGCCATCTTCTTTGGTGAAAAAAACGCCTTTGTCCAGCCCTTCTTTTATCAAATCTTTACCCAAAAGGTAAGTTTGGCTTTCGTATTGAACTTGGTCAAAATCTACTCCAAGGCGTTTATAAGTTTCTGCAAATCCCGCATAAACCCAAGCGTTCATTTTTCCCCAAAGGTTTCTTACTTTTTCATCGCCATTTTCCCAGTCCAACAGCATTTTTTGAGCCTCTAAAATAGACGGCGCCTGTTTTTTAGCCGTTTCTTCGTCCATGCCTTGTTCTTTCAGTTGGGCTATTTCTGCTTTGTAATGTTTGTCAAATTCCACATAGTAGTTTCCCACCAACTTGTCGCCTTTGGTCTGCGTAGATTCTGGCGTTGCTCCATTCCCGAATTTTTCCCAAGCCAGCATAGATTTACAAATGTGGATTCCTCTATCGTTGATGATTTGGGTTTTGATAACATTGTAGCCTTCTTCTTTCAAAATATTAGCAATAGAAAAACCTAAAAGATTATTTCTAATGTGTCCCAAATGCAGAGGCTTGTTGGTATTTGGCGAAGAATATTCCACCATAATAGTTTCATTCTTAGGCGTGATTTTCTCTAAATTTTCTGAAAGATTTTTAAAACTTTGCAGGAAAACATTGTCCTTTAATTTTAGGTTAAGAAAACCTTTCACAATGTTATAATTTTCCACAAAATCCACCTCCGAAAGTATCTTGTCACCAAGTTCTGTCGCGATGATATCTGGACTTTTTTTCAAAACTTTAACCAAAGGAAAAGTTACGACCGTAAAATCTCCTTCAAAATCAGGTTTTGTCTGCTGAATTTCAGGAACGAAATCTACCAAACCAAAATTCTCTGCTAAAACTTTCTGTATTTTTTCAAGTAAAATCTCTCTAACCATAATAAATAAAATAATCGCAAAGATAAAAAATATAAAGGAAATCCCTGAAAAAGAGATTCCCTTTATAAAAAAATTAGTTAAAAATGAAGAGGTTATTAGTTATCCCACCAAACTCTATTACTCAGCCCTGTGTATGGAATCGGAATCCCTGGCCCAGCCACTAGATTGGCTCTATTAGAGTTAATTTCCACATCTGGATATGGTAGGTTTCTCGGAATGACATTGGAAGTTACATTGCTCGCTGCTGGTGTGAGAGCTGGGAAGCCTGTTCTTCTCCAATCTACCCAAGACTCATAAGATGCTTGGAACATGGTAATCCATTTTTGCTCCATGATTCTCTGTAAAGTCCCATTATAAGCCACATTCGCATTTGCTAAATATGCCGCTGCAGAAGAAGATAAACCTAATGCTGCGAAATCCTGTGTAATCGCTGCTTGATACGCCGCTTGTGCTCTTGAATCAGATGCTCTGTGATACACTTCTGCTTTGATGAAATTAACTTCCGCTGCGCTCATCAGAACCACAGGAGCTTTTATAGACGCATAAGCGCTTCCTACACGGGAATATCTATTCTTTTTGGAGTCTTCCTCATCATTTCCTGGTGCATTACCCAAATACTGTCCTTTTAATCCTAAAACATTATTAGCAACAGGCTCAAAATAAACACCTACCCTAGGGTCTGACAATGCTTTCATCTTATCTACAATTGTACTGGATACTGCTTGGTCGCTTCTTCCAGAAAGCACATCAAACTGATAGATAGGATTGGCATTAGAAGCTACAGTACCAAAGAGAACCTTTGCATCATCCATACTAGTGTCTATAAGACTAGGATTGGATGCCAAAAAATTCGCTGCTGCATTGGGCTGTCTGCGGCTTAAATGGTTTAGTAATCGTAGTTTTAACGAATTTCCGTATTTTTTCCATTTTGCCACATCCCCTCCATAGACTATATCTCCAGAAATAGTTTCTGTTCCTGCTGAAAGAGCTGCTAACCCCTCATCTATCATGACAATAAGAGCTGGATAGATATTTTCCTGTTTGTCATAAGCAGGAGTAATATTAGCTCTTCCCTGTAAAGCTTCAGAAAAAGGGATATCCCCAAACATATCTGTGACAACACTGAATGCATGAGCCTGAAGAAGCTTAGAAACCCCTACATACGCCCTATTTCCAGAGGCTGCAGCCTTGTTTTCCAGCTCTCTCATACCCATCAACACATTATTATAAAAAGCCCCCCAAGCCACATCTGTACTAGAAGAGGTAATTCTATATTGTGCATAATCAAGTGGCTGCGCCCTATGTCCCGCATAATGCTGAACGATACTTGCTGGCATTCTAGTTCCCTCACCACCAAGAGCAAAGGCAAAACCAACCTGTGAACCACTAAGAAGCCCTGACAAAGAAGCTTCTGAAGGATTATTAGGATCTACATTAATATCCAACTCCTGTCTACAAGAAGTAACAACCAAAGGAGTCGCTGTCAAAGCTAAAAGAACAGCATATTTAGATATATTATTTCTGATTTTTTTCATTTTTCTTAGTTTTTAGAATTGAACTTTTAAATTAACACCAAAGCTTCTTGTCGAAGGGAATGCAAAACGAGAAACACCCTGTGCATTTCCTGTCCCGAAAGAGCTTGATTCTGGGTCTATGTGAGGCACCTTTGTCCATAAGAAAAGATTTCTACCAAATACACCTACATCTATACTTCTTATGAAATCAAATCCTGCTGGTCGGAAACTGTATCCTAAGCTAATCTCACGAAGTTTCACCCAGTCATTTTTATACACATAAGCTTCTGTTGGAAGTGAATTATAATAATTTTGGTTTATCACAATAGGCGTTGTATTTGGTGTTCCTGCAGATGTTACACCAGGGAAAACTGTTGTTCCATTTTCTCTTTCTAATGTCTTTGCAGATACACCATAGAAATCCAACAATTCTTCTGTTCCATTAAACAAATATCCTCCTTGTCTAATATCCAACTGTGCTGTGAGGTACACTCCTTTATATTTAAAAGTTGTTCCTACACTTCCTGTCCAGTCTGGCTCCACATGTCCCAAAACTTGACCACTCTGGATCATTGGCTTACCATTACTTCCCACCAAAATATTTCCATTGGCATCTCTCATATAGGCACTACCAACGATAGAACCATATCTTTCACCTTTTACAGCATAGATAGCAGGGCTTCCTGAGAAACCTCCCATATATATTCTATCTGTTTTAGGGTGTGTTTCTTCCACCAATGAGCGAATTCTACTAAAATTAAAATTAACTTCCCAGCTAAAATCTTTTGCTTTGATAGGTGTGACTTTCAGTCCTGCCTCTATCCCTTTAGAAGAAGTTTGTCCTGTGTTCTCAATGGATATAGCAGCCCCTGAAGTAGGAGAAATCCTAAGTCCAATGATTCCATCTGTATTCTTGTTTTCGAAATAAGTGAACTCCAAACCAATTCTATTCTTCAAGAAACGAAGTTCTGTTCCTACCTCATATTCCGTTGTAAATTCGGGTTTTAAGTCTGGATCATTCCATGTGTTTGCCACTTTGTATCCTACATAAGTCCCTAAATCATTATTAAAAGGAAATTTAAGTCCTGGCACGAATCCATCACCATACTCTGCTTTTCTATATGCTTGGAAAACTAAATAAGGATCTGCATCTCTTGCCGTTCTGGAAATCCCAGCACGCAGTTTACCATAACTTAATATATCCTTATTAATATTAAATGCATCCGAGAAGACAAAGGAACCACTTACCCCAGGGTAGAAATAAGCTCTATTGTTTTCTGGTAAAGTAGAGGCCATCTCGTATCTTCCTACTAGGTTCAGAAACAAATAATTTTTGTAACTCAAAGAAACATCCCCAAAGAATCCAAATAATGTTCTTTTGGTTTCATAGTTGTAGCCCGGGTCAAAAGAAGCGATGTTATCAGTATTTACCAAACCTGGTGCAGCTAGTGCATTCCCTGTAATAACACTATTTCTGTAAGTTCTCTTGTTATAGTCCTGTCCCACCACAACTGTCAATGCCAAGTTATCCGTAATATTAGTATTGATATTTGCCATCAATGTTGAGGTAAGCTCATTTCTCTTCACATCATCATAAGACAAATATCCTTTCACTTTTGAACCAGAATATATATCCCTGAATATCACCCTATTATCTACAAAATAATCATTTCCTAATCTATATGTCAGTTTCAACCATTTTGTTAAATCATATCCTAAGTTCAAACTCGCAATGAAACGGTCACTGGAAGTTTTAGCAAAGTTTTTATAAACAGACCAATATGGGTTGTCAAAACTTCCCCCTCGGAAATTGATTTGTTCGCCAGTAGTAGGATTAACATAGCCGTACCCCTTCAAATTCCAGCTCACAGGAGTGTGGAACAAGGCGAAAATAGGGTTGTTCCCATCCTGTCCAGAAAATGGAACATTTCCTTTGGTTTTATTATAAGAGACATTTACTCCTGCATTGAATTTCTCTGTAACCTGCGTATTTCCATTAAATCTAAAATTGGTCTTCTCATATTCTTGGTTAGGGACAATGGAAGTCTGCAAGGAATGTCCTGCTGACAAGAAAACATTAGATTTATTAAATGAATGTGACAAGGATACATTATTATTTCTCGTTACTCCAGTCTGTAAAAACTGCTTTCTCGGGTCATAAACAGAGAGCGTAACATTTTTTCCTGCCGCATCACTATACACAGTCTGCCCTTGTATTTTTGGCCCCCATGAATAAGAAGTCCCTTCTCCATATACGCCTCTACTCCCCTGTGCATAGACTGTCTGATAATCTGGAAGAACCAAAGCATTATCTACTGCAACCTGCGTAGAAAGAGTTATTTGTGGCTTCCCTGCTCTTGCTTTACCTGATTTCGTTGTAATGAGTATAACTCCATTAGAACCTCTATTTCCATAAAGAACAGCTCCAGCGGCACCTTTCAGGATATTGATACTCTCAATATCATCAGGATTGATATCCGCTGCTCTGTTTGGAGAAGAAATTCCTGTAACGGTGTTTGAGTTCCCATCATTCGCATTAGTGATAGGCACTCCATCAATTACATACAGAGGCTCGTTAGAATTAGTAAGAGATTTCGCACCTCCCCTTATTACCAATCTACTCCCAGAACCTGGCGCCCCGCCAGAAGAGATTACCTGAAGTCCTGCTGCTTTCCCCGAAAGCGAATTGACTAAATTCTGATTCCCAACTTTTGACAAGTCATCTCCGCCTACTTTCGTAGTTGAATACCCAAGAGATTTATTGTCTCTCTTAATTCCTAAAGCGGTGATTACCACCTCGCCGATTTCCTTGACTTTCACAGAGTCTTTTGGTTTTTCCTGCGCGTTTCCGATCACAAAGGAAGAAGAAAGAACAACTGCCAAGACATTTGATGTTAGTTTCTTCATAATTAAAAGTTATTTTGGTTTTTCTTTGACAATTTTATAACATTTTTTTAATAAAAACAATAGATTTGTAAAAAAAATATTAAATTTGTGCTAAATTTTATTTAAAACTTAATTTTTATTGAATATTTATGAATTCAAAGCGTTTTTGGTCTGAAATTTGTATTGAGGCTGGTTGTGATGAGGTAGGAAGAGGCTGTCTGGCAGGTCCTGTGGTCGCTGCCGCTGTGATTATTGATGAAAAATTTAACCACGACCTCATCAATGACTCTAAAAAACTCACCACAAAGGTTCGGTTAGAATTAGACCTATACATCAGGGAAAATGCTGTGGATTTTGCGATTGCAGAAGTTCCACCGTCTTTCATTGACCAGCATAACATACTGAATGCCAGCATCCATACGATGCACTTGGCATTAGACCAGCTAAAAACCCGACCAGAGCTGATTTTAGTGGACGGGAATAGGTTTCATCCGTATAATTTTATTCCACATGAGTGCATTGTAAAAGGCGACAGCAAGGTGCTTTCTATCGCAGCTGCTTCTATTTTAGCTAAAAACTACCGAGATCAGCTCATGCTGAAACTCCACGAAGAATTCCCTGAATACGCTTGGGACAAGAATGTAGGCTATCCCACCAAAGCCCATAGAGAGGCTATCAAGAAACACGGCGTAACGCCTTATCACAGAATGAGTTTTAAACTTCTAAGCGATTCTGATAAACCTTCCTGATGATTTAATAATTTGCTTAAAAGACTCTTATGTTTCCTCTTTTTAGTTTATTCATTATATTTGCAACAAACAAAAAGTAGTAATGAATTCATTTATATTTAGATTATTTCCATTATTGATAATGACTCTTGGAGCTGTTGTCTATGGAATTAACTTTTTTTCACCTCTTTCTAAGGCGGTGCTCTCTGGGACGCATTTTGTCATCGGTGGAGCTTTTTTATTTTATGCCATTTTGAAAAAAGACCTTACGACTTGGATACTTACCAGCATGATTGTGGGCGTGGTGATAGGTGTGGAGTTTCCTGGTGTAGCGATGGCTCTACAGCCTCTGAGCAGTGGGTTTATCAAATTAGTAAAAACCATTGTAGGTCCTATTCTGTTCGCAACTTTGGTTTATGGAATTGCTGGACATTCTGACCTAAAACAAGTAGGAAGAATGGCATGGAAATCTTTGCTTTATTTCAATGTGGCGACCACACTTGCTATTTTAATAGGTTTGGTATCCATCAATATTTCAAATGCTGGTGTAGGGATAGATTTGAGCCAATTTCCTCAGCACGACCTGCCCACAGGTTCTGGAGTTAAAGAAAATGATATAAAGGCTCTAAAACAAATTCCTGAAGCTGACCAATGGATATACAAGGTAACGGCTTTCTTTCGTGATATTTTTCCTGAAAACATTATAAAATCTATTTATGAAAATCAGGTACTGCAAATTGTAGTTTTCTCTGTGGTTTTTGGTATCGGACTGGCTATGCTGGATGAGAAAAAGAAAAAACCGATGATAGATTTCGTGGAAAGTCTAGCAGAAGTGATGTTTAAATATACTAAAATAGTGATGTATTTTGCTCCTGTGGGAGTAGGTGCAGCTATGGCATACACGGTAGGACATATGGGAATAGACATTTTAAAATATTTGTTCTTACTCCTGCTGACTCTTTATGCCGCGATATTTGTATTTGTTATGCTGGTATTACTGCCGTTGGCTATGTATCTGAAAATTCCAATCAAGAACTTCGTTTCTGCCATCAAAGAGCCTGTTTCTATCGCCTTTGCTACGACAAGTTCTGATGCCGCTTTACCTAAAGTAATGAGCAATATGGAAGCTTTTGGCGTGCCTCGTAGAATTGTTTCCTTTGTGGTGCCTACGGGATATAGTTTTAATCTTGATGGGACTGCGCTTTACCTATCATTAGCATCTATATTCGTGGCTCAGGCCGCTGGGATGGAATTGACTTTCGGACAGCAGCTGCTGATGTGCCTTACATTGATGATTACAAGTAAAGGAGTGGCAGCCATACCGAGAGCCTCTCTGATTGTCCTTATCGCTACAGCTGAGCAATTTGGGCTTCCGCTGATTATCATCTCAGCTATTTTAGGAATAGATGAACTGATGGATATGGGAAGAACCTCTCTGAATGTGATAGGAAACTGTATGGCTTCCGTTTTCATCGCAAAATGGGAAGGAGAATTTGATCAAGAAAAAGCAGAAAATTATGGAAAATAGAAAAAATCAATTGAGGAATATTTTTAGTATTTTACTCGTATCTTTCTCTGTGGGACTGTTTGCACAAAACAAGTTTTCTTTTAAGGAAGATATCCTTGCCAAAACGGCTATCGGTCTGGATTACAACTACATTGGCAGAAATTCCCTCGCTGTAGGTATAGATTATAATGCGGGAAGTCAGGAAAAATCCATTACAATAGGAGCTTTTGGGCGCTATTTCAGAGGAGTAGACAGCAAAGACCATTTTATCCCAGAACTAAAAGTAGGATACTACGACGGCGGCGGATATGCTGGTATGATGGTTTCTACTAAACATTTCAGTCCTATCGTAGGTTTTTCTCTTTTGAAATTCATGAATGTCTATGGCGGATATTCTATCCCTTTTGATTCTGAAAAAAACCTAAAAGGCTTTTCTATAGGAGTAAGTATCAATATAGGTCTGACCTATATGAGTAAATATTACGATAAATTCGTTTTTATGCGATAAAAAAAACTCCACTAAATGTGGAGTTTTTATTTTTAGTCTACATCTTTATTTAAGAATTTATTTCGTCTTACTTCCATTTTTCCTTTGTCATTTTCAGAAATAAAACTAGATATTTTTTGTTCCCTATCTAATGGATTTTCAAAATCAACATCTATATTTCTTCTTCTGAAAGCAGGAATCATTTCATAGATGTCTATTTTTTTCTCATCATTTCCTTGAAATTTAGAAGAATTAAACTCTTTTAATTTATTTCTTCTTTCCTGTATTCTGCTATCTTCCTCTTCCGTTCTTCTTTTTTCAATGATGGTAAATTCCTCTTTTTGTTCTACATTAGGAAAATCATTTTTTGGAGTTTGTGGCTGAGCTTGATTGTTAGTTACAGAAACTTTTGGTTGTTCCTTTTGAGGAGCAGTTTCCTCTCTCATTTCCACTCTGAAATTAACTGGCGCTTCTTTCACTTGAAAAGAAAAATCTTCTTCTTTTGGTTTATCTTCCTCTAAATCAAAAGTAAAAGAAACTGGCTCCAGCTCAGCATAAGAAAATAAATCATATTCTTTCACTGGCTCTTCTTCCGCTTCGAAAAAAGAAGATTCTTCTTCCTCTCTGAACTTAAAACCCATCGCGAAATCATCCTCTTTTCTCTCCTCTAGCACAGTTGTCTGGTGAAAATCAAACTTTTCTTCTGCTTTTTCTACTGAAAAACTATTGGTAGGAAAATTAGAATTGGTGTTAGAGTTTGAGTTAGAATTATTATCTAAACGAAAAAACTGTCTTTTCTGTTCTTCTCTAACTTCTTGTCTATTACTTGGTCTGCGAACATCATTCGCAGGAGTTTCTTTAACAGGTTGAGATTCTACAACTGGTATATCTGGTTTTTTAATACCTCCATTCAAATCATGAATAATACGCTCTGCTGGGATAGCTGTATTTTTCTCATGTTCAGGCGCGAATCCTGTCGCTACCACTAAGACCTTAATAGACTCTCCTAATCCATCCTCTGTTCCTACCCCAAAAATAACATCCGCCTTGTTTCCTCCTCCTGCTTCATTCTGGATATAACTACTAATGAATTTAATTTCATTCATTTTCGCTTTATGCTCATCTCCACTTAGAATGAGAAGCATAACTTTTTTCGCTCCTGTAATCTTATTATCATTTAACAATGGGGAGTCTAGTGCTCTCTTGACTGCATCTTCTGCTCTATTCTCTCCTGATGCTATTCCTATAGACATCAATGCTGTTCCTGAATTTTCAAGGACAGTTTTAGCATCACGGAAGTCAATATTAACTTTAAATGGTGCCGTAATAACCTCAGCCATACCTTTAGCAGCGTTGGTCAGCACTTCATTTGCTTGAGAAAATGCTTCCTCGTAGTCTAAATCAGGATATTGTTCTGCCAGTCTATCATTATTTATAATAATCAAAGAATCTACATTTTCTCTTAGTTTTTCTAATCCAGAATGAGCCTGTTCCAGCCTTCTTTTTCCTTCAAAATCAAAAGGCAAAGTCACAATCGCCACAGTGAGAATACCCAATTCTTTGGCAACCTGAGCAACCACTGGTGCAGCACCTGTACCTGTACCACCACCCATGCCCGCGGTGATAAAGACCATTTTGGTGTTATGACCAAGCGCTTCTCTGATATCATCCATACTTTCGATAGCGGCCTTTTCACCTACTTCTGGATCTGCTCCTGCACCTAGCCCTTCTGTTGTTCGTGTTCCAAGCTGAACTTTATTAGATACCGAATGTTCATCCAACGCCTGTGCATCCGTGTTTAGCACAATAAAATCAACTCCATGGATACCTCTTTCGTACATGTGCTGTAGTGCATTATTTCCTCCACCACCTACACCAATCACTTTAATAATAGACGATTTATCTTTAGGAGAATTGAAGTCTATTTTTATATCTTGATTAAAACCTCCCATATGTTTATGTTATCTTTTTATATCCTTGTTTTTTTATTTTTTCTTTTAATTAATTTTCTTCTTCCTCAAAAAAATTCTTAAACTTTTTCAAGAAACGCACACTCCATGCTTCTTGTTTAATTTCTTCTTGAGTATCTTTTGGTGATACATTTTCTGTCTGCTTCTCCACAGGTTTTGGAGCTGGCTCTGGCTCTATCTCTACTGGCTTGGAAACATCTTCTTTTTTGCCTTGTAGCTCTAACCTTTCTTGTTTTTCATTGATTCTAAGACTCTCCATCAGTAATCCAATAGCTGTGGAATACTCTGGACTTCTCAAAAGCTGGTTTTTATCATTAATGATATACTCATTGGCATAACCTATTCTACAATCAAATCCTGTTACATAATTTGCCAACTGACGAAGGTTTTTCAAGTTGGAACCTCCACCTGTAAGCACCATTCCTGCGATAAGTTTTCTTTTCTGCTCATTAACTCCGTAGGATTTCAGTTCATAAGCTCCATAGGATTTTAGTTCATTATTTACCATCTCTAGGATTTCCTCCACTCTCGCACTGATAATACTTGCAAGGGTTTTTAAAGAAATTTCCTTTTCCTCTCTTCCGTGAAGCCCTGGTATGGTAACATAAGCATTTTCTTTTTCCAATTCAGGAACTGCTGAACCAAAATTTATCTTTAACTGCTCTGCGTGTTTTTCTATGATAGAACACCCCTCCTTGATATCTTCTGTGATGATTCCTCCTCCGTAAGGTATAACGCAAGTATGACGGATAATATTATCCTTAAAAACAGCTACATCTGTAGTTCCTCCTCCTATATCTACAATAGCCACTCCTGCTTCTTTCTCCTCTTGAGTAAGAACAGCCTCAGCAGATGCCAGAGGCTCCAAAGTCAAAGCTTCCAGCTCTAAACCTGCTTCTTTGACACATCGAACCACATTCTTGATAGATGCCATCTGTCCCACTACCACATGAAACTTAGCTTCTAGACGAGTTCCATGCATACCTATTGGTTCTATAATTTCTTCTTCAGAATCTACTTTATATTCTTGTGGAAGGACATGGATAATCTCTTCACCTGGATGCACGGCTATTTTCTTAACCTGCTCTTTTAGTTTTGATATATCCACTTCAGTGATATAGGACTCTGGGTCTTGTCTCCCTATATAATCTGTATGCTGTAAGGAACGGATATGTTTCCCTGCAATACCTACAGTTACTTTTTTAATAGGAACTTTTGCTGACTTTTCTGCCTCGCTGATAGCGGCTTTAATGGAACTAATGGTATGAGCGATGTTATGCACTATACCTTTTCGTACACCGAGACTCTTGCTCTTTCCTACTCCCATCACCTCTATCTTCCCATGAGCGCTTCTACGCCCTACTATGGCTACTATCTTTGTCGTCCCTATATCTAGTCCTACTGAATATTCATTTGCTTCCATCTAATATTCGTGTTTTTACTATTTCTTTTTATCTTTGTTTTCCTCTGATTTCTCAGATTTTGGTTTTGTTTCTTCTTTTTTGCTTTCAGTGTCAGAGTCTTTCTTTACTTCCTCCTTACTTTTTTCATCAGGTTTATAGACTCTCTCCTTGGATTCTTTATCTTCATTTCCCTTTCGTAGAGTAGTCACTATTTGATTATCATATTTCACTGAAATCTTTGAATATTTCATTTGGTCTTGATAAATCAAATATTTTTCTACAAAAGTCTTAAATCCTTTTATCTTAAACCCTAAATTTTCCAGCCTTCCCAGCTCCACAACATAGTTCCCATCATTGGTCATCAGATAATAATCATTTCCCTTTTTACTAATCCCAACAAAGAAATTTTTGCTAAAATCATCTCTATTTATGATTTTCACAAGGTTCACCAGCATGGGATATTCCTCTGGATTTACCTTTCCAGAAACCAACATACACTGGTAGGAGTAGTCACCAGACGCAGGGAATTCCACTCCTTTTTCATCTACATAAAAAGATTTATCTTTTTTTGAAAGCCGAAAAATAGGAATTCTCTGGCTAATATCCAAATTTAATTGTCCATTTAGTTTCAAGTAAACATTCGCACTATCCACCATGGGCATTGCTCTTATCGCCCTTTCCAAGGACAAAATATTCAAATCTCCTATCCTATTTGTCGGATTTTCCCTTCTTATGATTTCTCTGACAATTTTATCATTGATAAAAAACACAGGTTCTTTTTGCAGCATTTTCACTACGATATCCTCCACAGGTCTATTATTAAACCTTTGTAAAGAAAATCTGAGCAGAAATATCCAAATTCCCGCTACGAAAATGATTTTCAAAAACCTATACTTTTTTTTCATTCTTATCTATTCTCCAACCACTCCACTATCCCATCATAGAGGGTATCTATATTTCCTGCACCTACCGTGAGCAGAACATCAAAATCCTTACTTTTGATTTTATCAAATGCAGCCGCAAGGGTAGAAACTTCTTTATTTTGCAAATTTACTTTTTCTAACAACCACTCGGAAGTAATTTCGGAAAAATTTTCTTGTAATTCTCTCGCTGGGTAAATATCCAGAAGCAATAGTTCATCTGCTTTGGACAGACTTTCCGCGAAACCATCAGCGAAATCCTTCGTTCTGCTGAAAAGATGCGGCTGAAAAACCACCAAAAGTTTTTTATCAGGATTAAATTCTCGGATGGAATTTATCACTGCATTCAGCTCCGTCGGGTGGTGGGCGTAGTCATCCACATAGATTTTCCCATTGGCATATTTATGTCTAGTGTAGCGGCGTTTTATCCCTTTGAAACCAGCTATTGCTTTCTTCAAAACCTCAAAATCCACTCCAAGATGATGAAGCAGGGCCAATGCTCCTGTGGCGTTTTCCACATTATGTATCCCTGGGATTTCCCACTCAAACTGATGAGTTTCTCCATCTTTTGTATGAAAATCAAAACTGATTTTTTCGCCTTTCATCTGGAGATTATCAGAATAATAATCCGCCTTCTCATTCACCGCATAAGTCTGGGCATTTCTGGTAATTTTTATTCCTTTTCTCACAAAAAGCTGGCGGTCATCAGGAACCAAATTCGCGAAATCCTCAAAGCCCTGCTCTATAGTTTCTTTGTCGCCATATATATCGAGATGGTCAGCATCCGTAGAAGTGATTATCGCCCAGTCTGGTGACAGATTTAGAAAACTTCGGTCGTATTCATCGGCTTCCAAAACGGAATATTGATTGCCATTAAACATAAAATTAGACCCAAAATTCTCCGAAATTCCGCCTAAAAAAGCCGAAAACGGAAGCCCTGCCTCCTTGCAGAGATGAGCCACAAGGCAGGAAGTGGTCGTTTTCCCGTGAGTTCCCGCCACAGCGATGCATTCGGTATTTTCGGTGACCATTCCCAATACTTTTGCTCGTTTCAAAACTGAAAATCCCTGCTGATTGAAATAATCCAAAATCTGCAGTTCCTTAATCGCTGGTGTAAAAATCACAAGTGTTTTAGTCTTATCTAAAGCACTGATTTCCTCGGTAATTCCATCTTCGAACTGAATAGCAATTCCCTCTTCCTGCAGTTTTTCAGTCAGTTTTGTCTCGGTTTTATCATATCCTAAAACATTCTTTCCCAGACTTTTAAAATATCTCGCAAGAGCGGACATTCCTATTCCGCCAATTCCTATGAAATAAAAGTTTTTATATTGTTTCATCACTGATATTCTAATTCAAATTTTCGCTATTTTTTCTTCCACTTCTTTTATTTTACCAATCCAAAAATCAATGGCATCTTCATTTTTTACAAAACCATTTTTAGATTTTAGTTTTGAAGGAATTTGACAGATATAATAAAAATTTTTGTCATTATCCCTTTGTATTTCAGCTTTACTCGCTGGCTCTGTTCTACTTCTAAAAAACTTGAGCTGCTCTTCATAACCTTCCCTAATTCCTTTAAAATAGGCAAGTAGTGCATCTCTGTCCCGTGGGATATATCCAGGCCCCGAACAACCGCAGGAATGGAAAGTAATCCCTACTTGATAGAGTTTTTGGAGATGCTCCCATGCTTTTTTATCATTTTTAGATGGCGAGGCAAAATCTAGTCCCATGTCTGCCATAGGCTTTCCACACTGAGGGCATTTGGCTATATCATTCTGCTCTCCCTTTCTAATGTCATAAAAAAGCCTTCTTTTAAAGGTTTTCCTACAATTAAAACATGCATAATGCGGTTTGTAAGAAACCATCGCATATCTACACATTTATTTAGTTTTTAATATTTTAAAAATTTCATCCACAATTTCCTTTGCCGCATTTGGTTTTGCAAAGAATTTCAGATTGCTGGACATTTCTTTTCTTAAATTTTCATTTTCACAGATTTCCATTAAAGTATTCCAGAATTTCTCATTCATTTCGGAATCTTTGACCATTTTGGCTGCATTTTTTTCCACCAAAGCCATTGCATTTTTGGTCTGATGGTCTTCTGCTGCATAAGGGAACGGCACCAAAAGAATAGGTTTCCCTACCACAGCCAGCTCGGAAATCGCGATAGCTCCCGCTCTTGATACAATCACATCCGCCGCTGAATATGCCAATGCCATATCTGAGATAAACTCCTTGATTTGAATTCCTTGCTCATCACCTCCACATTGAGATATAATGTTTTGATATTCAAGCTTTCCTGTCTGCCACACCAACTGGATATTTTTTTCCTTTAATTTAGGTAAAAGCTCTCTCCAAGCATTATTTAGGGTTTTTGAGCCTAATGAACCGCCCACAGAAAGAATGGTAAGTTTATTTAGGTCTAAGCCCATTTTTTCCTTCGCTTCTTTGGTATTTATAATATCTGTAACGATATTCTCTCGGATAGGATTTCCTGTAAATACCGCAGGAAGAAAGCTGCTAATATTGGGATAGCCCATGAAAACGTCTTTGGCTCTTCTTCCAAGAAACTGATTGGTTTTCCCTAAAATGGAGTTTTGTTCCTGTACAAAAATCGGAACACCGAGAGATGATGCCACATACAGAGCAGGACCAGAAGCAAAACCACCTGTCCCGACAGCAAAATCTGGTTTGAAGTTTTTAATAATCTTTCTCGCTTTCCATAAACTGGAAATAATTTTGAAAGGAAGACCAATGTTTTTAAGCAAATTTCCTCTGTCAAAACCAGCGATATTCAGCCCTTCTATTCTAAATCCAGCCTGAGGAACTTTCTCCATTTCCATTTTCCCATTCGCTCCCACGAACAAAAACTCGGCATTGGGAAATCTGCTTTTGATCTCGTTGGCTATCGCCACAGCAGGGAAAATATGTCCTCCCGTACCGCCGCCACTCATCAAAACTCTTATTTTTCGTTGTTCATTAGTTTTATCTTGATGCTCCATTTCTTTTTATTTTTCAAAAATGACAATAATCTATGCAATATCATTCATTTCTTTGGCGATTTGTTTTTCTCCTAGACCTTCTTCGCCTAAAACCTGTATCCTCGAGCTGATATTTAAAACTATTCCAAGCTGAATATAGGTAACCAACATAGAGGTTCCCCCATAACTTATCAATGGAAGTGGTTGCCCTGTAACAGGGATAATATTCACCGCAACAGCAATGTTTACCGCCAGCTGCAGAAATATCATCATCCCTATTGATAAAACCAATAAAGACCCATAAAATGTCGGTATTTTAGTAGCGATAATGACTATCCGCATCAGTATGATAAAGTAGGCACCCATCAGCATAGCTGCCCCCAAAAGTCCATATTCTTCAACAATGATGGCAAAAATAAAATCCGATGCTGACTGAGGAAGCGACTGCTTCAATGCACTTTTCCCTGGCCCTACTCCTAAAAGTCCTCCATGCACTATCGCTGCTTTAGCTTGATTGATTTGGTAATTTTTAGCTTTTAATGCTTCATTTTCGGATTCATTAAGTTTATCTGAACTGACAAAGGTTTCCACCCTACTAATCCAAGTATGAACACGGGTATTCTTGAAAATATTCGTATTCAATGCTACAAATAAAAACATCGTAATCCCTACAACAGCAATTGCTCCGAGCCTTATGATATATTTCAACGGATACTGTCCCACAACCAATACTACTATGGACATTATCAAAATCATAAGTGCTGTAGAACCATTATCCTTCGCAATCAAACCAAATATCACTAAAATAGGCACAATAATCAAAGCATGATTCAAATAGGAAATTTCTTCCTTATTTTTAGGCATATTTTTCGCCAAATGACGGCAGAGATACACTATCAACACCAAATAAGCAAATGTAGATGGCTGAAATCTTATTGGCCCCAATGAAACCCACCGACCTGCACTTGCTCCGCCAATATTACTCCCAAAATAACTCGCTAATAATAAAACAGGCACCATGAGAACTAAAACTATTCCACTCAGTTTTCCAATCCATTCATATTTTATAAAATGGGTAACACTAGCCATTATACAAAGTCCAAACAGAATAAGCCCTGCATGTTTTCCTAAATGGAAAATTGTTGTTCCTTCCCCTACGATATATTGTAAATTCGTACTTGCAGAATAAACAGGGAAAAAAGAGAAAATAGATATCGCGATAATAATATACCACAATACCTTATCTCCTTTTAAAAAAATTCTTTTTTGTGTTTTATTTTGAGTCATTTATAAGTTTCTTTTTTACTTAAAAACTTCTATTTTAAATTTTCTTCCCCTATCCTCGTAGTTATCAAACAAATCAAAACTTGCACAACACGGAGACAGCAGCACGGTATCTCCATTTTGGGCTAATTTCTTGGCTGTACGGACCGCCTCTTCCATGCTTGATGTATCATAGATATTTTCTTTCATCCCTTGGAAAAAACTGATAATCTTAGAGTTATCCAGACCCATACAGATAACAGCCTTTACTTTTTTCTTCACCAAATCTGCTATTTCGGAATAGTCATTTCCTTTATCCACTCCTCCCACTATCCAAATCACTGGTCGCTTCATACTTTCCAATGCGTAATATGTGGCATTTACATTGGTAGCCTTGCTGTCATTGATGTATTTCACGCCATCTCTCTCCGCCACTTCTTCCAATCTATGCTCCACCGCCTGAAAAGTCATCAATGAATTTCTAATGCTTTCATTACTGATATTCAGTAACTTACCTGCAATACTCGCTGCGAGGCTATTCGCTACATTGTGTTTTCCTACGAGAGCCAAATCCTCTATTTTCATAGAAAATTCTCCGTGAAGTTTAATAACCAAATTTTCATCCACAGAATAACCTCCCTCATCAAGTTTTTCCTTCATGGAAAACGGAATTTTTTTCACTCTCAAATTCAATTCTTGAAGGAGTTTCATACTCATTTCATCATCTTTATTGTAAATGAAATAGTTATCATTTTCCTGATTTTCAGCAATTCGGAATTTTGCTAATGCATATTCTTCGTAATTATAATTATATTGGTCCAAATGGTCTGGCGACAAGTTCAAAAGCAAACTAATATATGGTCTAAAATGCTGAATATCATCCAGCTGGAAACTACTGATTTCCAACACATAATATTCAAAATTTTCTGTAGCCACCTGCATCGCAAAACTTTTACCGATGTTTCCGCCCAGCCCGACATTTAATCCGCTATTTTTCAGAATGTGATAAATCAGCGATGTGGTGGTCGTTTTGCCGTTACTTCCCGTTACAGCCACGATTTTGGCATCGGTAAATTCTGCCGCAAATTCTATCTCTGATGACAGGCGGATTCCTTTTTCTTTGATTTTTTGAATTAGAGGTGCTTTCTTTGGTATTCCAGGCGATTTTATAACCCAGTCTGCGGATAAAATCCTCTCCTCGCTATGCGTCCCTTCTTCAAAATCTATCCCTTCCTCCTGCAACTGCTGTTTATAATGTTCCTTAATAACGCCACGATCCGAAAGAAAAACTTCCAAACCTTTTTTCTTTGCTAAAACAGCTGCTCCTACTCCACTTTCACCACCACCTAATATTATTATTTTCATTTTTTCTATATTAACAAATCATGAACATTTCATTTATCTTCTTGCTCTCTGTTTCCAGAAACTCTGTTTTGCTGGCTTCAATAGGGAAAATCACATAGCTATCGCTGTCTATATACATCTGCATCAGATAAACACCATGCCCATGCCAAGCGGTATTGATAGCGCTTATCCACCCATAGACATCGTGTTTGTCTTCAGCTAATGGAGGAAGTTCCAGAGCGTAAGCCTTAAATGATTTTAACTCTGTCAGCAAAAACTCAAAGCTCTCCAATTCACATTTCCAGTCAAACTCCTCCGCATAACCATTACTAATCAAAATATCCGCAAAGCCCATCCAAATGAGCCTTGATTTTTTCCATTTATCTAGGTCTATTCCTCTATTTTCGTAGAATTCTTTATTCTTTGAAATAAATACATCCGTATTAGTAATCAGTTCTTTAACCTCTGATAAAACTTTTTTGTCATCAAGGCTAATCAATTTAGCAAACTCCAAATAAATATTGAAATCTATTTCATCCTCATTTTTGCCTCCAAACAATTTTGAAAAGAATCCCATTTTAATTTAAATTTACCTTACTTTCAAAGTTATTAAACAAATTACCGCCAAAATCACACCTATGATAATCATTCTATTCACGATTTTACTCTCGTGATAACCGCATTTCTGATAATGGTGATGAAGAGGCGACATCTTAAACAATCGGTTGTTCTGAGCGTATTCCAGCCCGTATTTTTTCTTTCTGTATTTGAAAACCAGCACCTGCAAAACCACCGAAAGATTTTCCACCAAAAAGATTCCACAAAGAACAGGAATCAATAATTCTTTTCTAAGAATAATAGCTAAAACAGCAATTACTCCGCCCAGCATCAGACTTCCGGTGTCTCCCATGAATACTTGCGCTGGATAGGTATTATACCAGAAAAATCCGATAACCGCTCCTACAAGTGCAATCGTGAAAATGGTAGTTTCGCCCGTGTCTGGAATGAACATTATATTGAGATAATCTGCAAAAATAATATTCCCCGAAACATATGCAAAAAACGCCAAAGTAAGCAGTATCACCGCACTTGTCCCCGCTGCGAGACCATCTATCCCATCGGTGATATTCGCTCCGTTAGAAACCGCTGTTACAATGAAAATAACCACAGGAATAAAAACTATCCAAGACCATTTCTGAGCATCCTGCTCATCCATCCAGAAAAGAACTTTACTGTAATCAAATTCATTATTTTTAACGAAAGGAACTGTAGAAATTATCGCTTTTTCTTCAGCAGAGAATTTTTCTACCACGCTGTGCTGTGTTGCCTGTGGCAGGTCTGGAACTTCTCGTTTGATAACCACTCCTTCATGGAAATACATCGTCACTCCCACAATAAGACCTAAGCCCACCTGACCAATCACTTTGAACTTACCACTCAAACCATCTTTGTTCTTTTTGATTTTCTTGAGATAATCATCAATAAAACCAATCGCACCCATCCAAAGCACGGAAACCACAAGGAGAACGATATAAACATTATTTAGTTTTGTGAACAGCAGAACGGGAATCAGTGTAGAAATAATGATAATCAGACCGCCCATCGTCGGCGTTCCTTCTTTTTGTTTCTGTCCTTCCAAGCCAAGATCTCTCACAAGTTCTCCCATCTGTCTTCTTCGTAGGAAATTAATGATTTTCTTCCCGTAAACAAGGGCTATCCACAAGGACAAAAGCACAGACATCCCTGCACGAAATGAAATATATCGCAACAAATTCAACCCTGGGATATGGACTCCTTGACTCGTTAAATATTCGTATAAGTAGTATAGCATTTTATTCGTCTGTTTTTATTGTTTTACTTTCCCATAAGGGTTAATAATTCTTTTATCACTTCTTTATCATCAAAATGATGTCTCACACCATTGATCTCTTGGTAAGTTTCATGTCCTTTTCCTGCAACGAGGATGATGTCCTTTGGCTCTGCAAATTTTATCGCCATTTTTATCGCTTCTTTTCGGTCTGGAATAGAAGTATATTTGCTGAAATTCTGCGGTTCTACACCTGCTTCTATTTCTTTAATTATCTCCAAAGGCTCTTCAGTTCTCGGGTTATCAGAAGTGATGATAGCCAATGTAGATTTTGCGGAAGCTACATTTCCCATTTTAGGGCGTTTTTCCTTATCTCTATCTCCTCCACAGCCGAAAACAGTAATCAGCCTTTCGTTTTTTGTCCGAATTTCATTGATGCTGTCCAAGACATTTTCCAAAGCATCGGGCGTGTGGGCATAATCTACAATGAAGAAAATACCGCTGTCAGACTTCATGGTTTCAAATCTTCCGTTCACTCTTTTCAGCTTAGAAATTGCTTGTAAAATTTCATTTCCTTCAAATCCTAATTCCGAAGCGATGGCGAAAACCAGCAACAGATTATAAACATTAAATTTCCCTGTCAAAGTCGTCCAAAACTCCTTTCCATTGAAATTCAGCAACATCCCGTCAAAATCAACTTCCAATATTTTTGCCTGATAATCCGCCATAGTTTTCAAGGCGTAGGTTTTCTTTTTTGCCTTCGTACTTTGGAGCATTACATTTCCGTTTTTATCATCGATATTGGTGATGGCAACGGCAGTTTCTGGCAGTTCATCAAAAAATCTTTTCTTCACATTCAGATACTCCAAAAAGGTTTTGTGATAATCCAAATGGTCATGTGTGATGTTCGTAAAACCAGCTATTTTAAAGTTCAGTCCTTCTATTCTGTCCTGATGAATTCCATGAGAGCTAACTTCCATGAAAGCATATTCACAGCCTTTTTCTACTGCTTTTGCCAGCATCTGATTGAGCCTTACGACATCTGGCGTGGTGTGGGTAGATGGGATAATCTCCTGACCGATTCTATATTCCACTGTAGAAATAAGCGCTGAAGAAAAGCCTAAATTCTGGAAAATATCAAACAGCAGAGTCGCCGTAGAGGTTTTACCATTCGTTCCTGTAACTCCTATGAGATTAAGCTTTTCTGATGGATTTCCATAGAAATTACTCGCTATTTTCCCCAAGGTTTTGGAGGCGTTTTTTACTTTGATGTAGGTAACTGCTTCATTTATTTTCTCTGGAAAATCTTCACACACAATCACACTCGCTCCGTTTTCTATTGCAGAATCTAT
>CAUSFO010000005.1:0-41363 GCA_963530895.1 uncultured Flavobacteriaceae bacterium
TTTTAATCTGATGTAAATACTCATTTTTTGAATTTAATTTGCACTATCTTCAAATAAACAATGTTCTCCAAATCAATACATCAAATTTTCTATCTGAGATTTTAAAATCAAATGTTTTTTACCTAATCTTATTGTTTTTAGTCTTCCCTCCTTTACAAACTTCCTGATAGTAGAATCACTCATTCCTACCAACAAACAGACCTCTGCTATACTCAAATAGATTTTAGATTTGAGTTCCTCCATATTTATACTCTGTGATTTACTATTTTTCAAATCACTTTTGTATTCTTCTTTGGACTCCTCCATTCTCCTAATTTTTTCTCTTTTTTTATAATCTTTTGAATTACAACTATGAGAACAAAATTGAGTCTTAAATGTCTTAGCTACAAACACTTCTCCACAATATTTACATATCCTATTTATCCTAATGTTACTACTCATTTTACACTTTCCGTTTTATTGTATGTTAATAATTTCTCCCAGTAATTAACAGTATTTACCATTATTTAGCAGTATTTGTCAGTAATAATTTCTCCATCGTAACCCTAAAAGTCTCAAAAAACTCACTTGGAGACAACACTGTAACCCAAATCGCACCCTAAAAAAGTATCAAAAAACAACAAAAAGTATCAAGAAGTATCAAAAATTTTAATGGTAATTCATTGTAAAATAGCATTTTATAAAGACAAAAACCTCATTATCAATCCTTTGCAAAAACAGAGGTTATTTCCCAATACAGAACTTACTAAAAATATTTCCTAAAACCTCATCATTGGTAAATTCCCCAGAAATTTCCCCAAGGTGTTCCAGAGCCGTGCGCAGTTCATACGCCAGAAGTTCTGTATGAATACCCGAAACCACCGCTTCTTCTACTCTTTCCACAGAGTCCAGCGATTTCCTGAGGGCTTCATAGTGGCGCTGATTGGTAATTACCACTGCATTTTCGCTGCCTTTCAGAGTTTCCACAAAACTGGACAATTCCGCTTTGAGCAGTTCTATATTGATATTTTCCCGAGCTGAAATCCCCAGAATAGTATCCGTATAATCAGGGACAAGTTCCCGTTTCAGTACTTGGTCTATTTCTGAAAAATTTTCAGCGGAAACACCTTTGTTTTGGTCTATTTTATTATGAAGAAGCATCACTTTCAGGTCTGGGCGGTAGAATTCTTTTATAAAGCTGATGATTTCCTTCGCGCTGCTGTCCTGCTCATCATAAAGATAAAGCAGCACCTTTGCCGATGCTATTTTTTCTTTGGCTTTCTTCACGCCTATTTCCTCTATTGTGTCGGAAGTTTCGCGGATTCCTGCCGTGTCGATGAAACGAAACGCCGTGCCTTTTATATGCAGAACCTCCTCTATCGTGTCACGAGTAGTCCCTGCTATGTCGCTCACTATCGCTCTTTCTTCTTTCAAAAGAGCATTCAGTAGAGTAGATTTCCCTGCGTTAGGTTTTCCTATTATCGCTACATTGATACCGTTTTTCACTGCATTTCCATACTGAAAACTATCAATAAGACTGCCCAATTTGGTTTTAAGATTAGCGATAAGCCCCATCAATGCTGAGCGGTCAGCAAATTCCACATCTTCTTCAGCAAAATCAAGTTCCAGTTCGATAAGCGAAGTAAAATTCAGCAAATCGCCTCTCAGCACGGCTATTTCCTTAGAAATTCCGCCTTTCAGCTGCTCAAGGGCAGCCTTTCGCGAAGCCTCATTCTCGGAAGCAATAAGGTCAGCTATGGATTCCGCCTGAGAGAGGTCTATACGCCCATTCATAAAGGCTCTCATGGTAAACTCCCCTGCTTTAGCGGTTCTCGCGCCGTTTTTCAGCAGAGCTTCCAAGATTTTTTTGGCGATGTGCGGCGAACCATGAAAAGAAATTTCCGCCGAATTTTCCGCCGTGAAAGTCCTCGGCGCATGGAACGCAGAGACCATCACCTCATCTATTATTTCTTCTTGGTCTTTTATAAAGCCATAATGCACCGTGTGAGTCGGCACTTTTTCCAAGTTTTTCCCTTCAAAAATTCTATTGACCACCGCCAGAGCATCCTGCCCCGAAACGCGGATTATACCTATCGCTCCCACCCCATCGGCAGTTGCAAGGGCGCATATCGTATCTTGATTCATAACGGCAAAGATACTATATATTTAGCGAAAAATACGAGCAGATAACCAAACCACTTTTCTCTAAAAATAAAATTTGGGTTAAAAAAGAAATTCCCTGCCGAAACCAGCAGGGAGTTTCCCTAAAATAGAACTTAAAAACACAAAAATTCTATTGGCATTAATTAAAAAAATTAGTAAATGAAATATCTTTATTTTGTTTAAACTTTCAAATCTACACTCAGCCCCACAAGGTCTTGATATTTACCCAAAATCGGCTGAACTTCATTCTTGATGAATTCCTCTGTCTGCACTGGCGCAAATCCGATAAAGTTTTTTGGATCGAGAACTTCCATAATTTTAGATTTGTCCATTTTCAGCGAATTATCGTTCATAATGCGCTCTATCAGGTCATTTTCCTTTCCTTCCATTTTCACTTTTTTACTCGCCTCCATAGAGTGCTGGCGGATAATTTCGTGGATTTCCTGTCGGTCACCTCCAGCTTTTACCTCTTCCATGATGATGTATTCGGTAGTCATGAACGGAAGTTCCTCCATAATGTGTTTTCTGATACGATTTTCATAGACCACAAGCCCATCCATGATATTATTCCAAATAAGCAAAATAGCATCCACTGCTAAAAACGCCTGAGGAATCGTAAGTCGCTTATTCGCAGAGTCATCCAGCGTACGCTCAAACCACTGCGTAGAAGCCACCATCGCAGAACCTGAAGAAACAGACATTACAAATTTAGCAAGAGCCCCTATTCTCTCGGAACGCATCGGGTTTCGTTTGTAGGCCATTGCTGAAGACCCGATTTGGCTTTTCTCAAAAGGCTCTTCTATTTCTTTCAAATTCTGAAGCAAGCGAAGGTCATTGGTAAATTTATGTGCGGATTGAGCGATATTTGAAAGCAAAGTTGCTGCCTTTGCATCGATTTTTCTATCATAAGTCTGCCCTGAAACACCAAAAACTTTTTCAAAGCCAAATCTTCTGGAAAGTTCCTTGTCCAAGTGTTTTACCTTCGCATAATCCCCACTGAAAAGCTCCAAAAAGCTGGCAGCTGTTCCCGTAGTTCCTTTTACGCCTCTAAATCTGAGGGTTTCCAAGAAAAATTCTAATTCCTCAAAATCCAAAAGAAGAGACTGCAGCCAAAGTGTAGCTCGCTTCCCCACGGTAGTGAGCTGCGCTGGCTGAAAATGCGTAAAACCAAGCGTAGGAAGGTCTTTATATTTCAGTGCAAAATCGGATAATTTTTTGATAACATTCACCAGCTGTTTGCGAATAATGAGCAGCCCATCACGAATTTGAATCAAATCAGTATTGTCGCCCACAAACGCAGAAGTAGCCCCAAGGTGGATGATTCCCTTCGCCAAAGGAGCCGCATCTCCATAAGTATGCACATGCGCCATCACATCATGGCGGAATTTCTTTTCGTATTCAGCCGCTTTCGCGAAGTCTATATTTTGGGCTTGTTCTTTCAGCTGTGCTATCTGCTCATCAGAAATATCTAAACCTAAATCTTTTTCGATTTCAGCAAGAGCAATCCAAAGCTGTCTCCAAGTGCGAAACTTATTCTCAGGTGAAAAATTATAAAGCATTTCCTCGCTGGAATAGCGCTCTTCAAGAGGATTTTTGTAAGAATTCATAGTTTATATTTTGATGCCAAAAATAATGATTTCTGATGAATTAAAAAATCATTTCCCTGCTAAAATTTATAAATACTTTTTATTATCTTTTTCAAAAAAAGTAAATTTCAGTAAACTACTTTAAAACAAAAAAAACTCTCTGAAATTCAGAGAGTTTTGAGTGTAGACCCACAGGGATTCGAACCCCGACAAACAGAACCAAAATCTGGTGTGCTACCGTTACACCATGGGTCTTCCGTTTTAAGTGGAGCAAATATACAGACTTTATCATTAATCACAAAAATATTTTTCATTTTTTTTCTAAAATAATTACAAAACACTGATAATCAATTCTATTTTTTACAAACTTCTTTTATTTTCTATTTTTGTATCTTTGGATTTTTAAAAATTATATACAATGAGATGCTCCATAGATGGTTTTTCCAAGCTGCCAAAACAAGAAAAAATAGACTGGCTCATCCAAGAATATTTGGAAAATGACACTGATTTTGAGTCTGTTTTGAAGCAATATTGGAACGAAAATTTAGAGTTACAAAAACTCCATGATGAATTCTCCGAAAATACCATTTCTAATTTTTATCTCCCGTACGGAATCGCGCCTAACTTCCTGATTAACGGGAAACTATACGCCATCCCTATGGCTGTGGAAGAGAGTTCGGTAGTGGCAGCAGCAGCCAAAGCAGCTAAATTCTGGATGGAGAGAGGCGGATTCCAAACGACCATCATCAACACGGAAAAACTCGGGCACACTCATTTTATTTTCAATGGGAGCAAGGAAAAATTATTCCAGTTCTTTGATTTAACTTTAAAGGAAAAATTATTCGAGGCTACACAGGACATCACAGCGAATATGCGCAAGAGAGGCGGCGGAATCCTAAATATTGACCTCATTGACAAAACTGATGAATTAGAAAATTATTATCAAATCAAAGCGAGTTTTGACACTCGGGATTCGATGGGAGCGAATTTCATCAATTCGTGTCTGGAAGTATTTGGAAAAACACTGAAAGAAGAGATTTTTAGGTCAGAAATCTTTAGTGAAGAAGAAAAAAACTCCCTGCAAATCATCATGAACATTCTGTCCAACTACACTCCTGAATGTATAGTAAGAGCAGAAGTTTCTTGTAAAATAGAAGAATTAGGGAATAATGACGGTATCTCACCAGAAGAATTTGCTTGGAAATTCAAACAAGCGGTAACGATAGCAGAGATAGACACCTGCCGAGCAACTACGCATAATAAGGGCATTATGAACGGTGTGGATGCAGTGGTTATCGCAACAGGAAATGATTTTCGGGCAGTGGAAGCCTCCGTGCATGCCTACGCAAGTAAAGATGGCAAATACAGCTCACTAAGCCACTGCACGATAGAAAACGGAATATTTCGATTTTGGATAGAACTGCCTATTTCTGTGGGAGTTGTAGGAGGACTCACGAGCCTTCATCCATTGGTAAAATTCTCTTTGGCTCTTTTAGGAAAACCTAATGCAAAGGAACTTATGAGCATTTTAGCAGTGTCTGGCTTGGCTCAGAACTTCGCTGCACTTCGCTCGCTGGTTACCACAGGTATCCAAAAAGGACATATGAAAATGCATTTATTCAACATTCTAAACCAGCTGGGCGCAAATGAGGAAGAAAAAAAACTGATTTCAGCTACAATGCAAGATAAAACCCTAAGCTACAGCGATATAGCTTTAGAATTAGAAAAACTAAGAAAACAGAAATAAGATTAAAAAAAAATCCCTTTAATAGGGATTTTCTTATTTTTTCAAAACTTCTATATAATAGTTGTCATCTATTTCCACAGCCTTATCATTAGCCAAAGTGACAGTCTGCCATTCCTGAGTAGGAGCTATATGTGTAGAATGGCTTTTTAGTTTCACAGGCATTCTGAAATTCTTTATTGTATTGTTCCAGCGGAATTTCAGCTGATTTCCTTTTTGCTCATATTCTAGCTGTGGAATTTTAGTCGTTCTCAAATACTGATCAAAAACAAGTGAAAAATCTATTCCTGCTTTTTTGCTGATATAATCTTCTACCTGCTTAGAAGTCACTATTTTATGATAAAAATCTGTATTCATTCCCAGCAAAATTTGTCTGAATTTCTCATCATTATTGATAACCTGTCTGATGGTATGTATCATATTTGCTCCTTTTATATATTGGTCCATACTACCCGTTTTTCTCACTCCATACACACCTATGATAGGCTCATCATTCATAATGCTTTTTCTAAGCCCCTTTATATAAGTGTTTGCTGCGTTTTTGTCCATATAACTTTCCGTGAATAGGACTTCTGAATAAGTCGTAAAAGCCTCATGTATCCACATATCGGCCTTGTCTTGGGCTGTGATATTATTCCCAAACCATTCGTGTCCGCTTTCGTGAACGATGATGAAATCCCAATACATACCCACTCCTGTTCCTGACAAATCCCTTCCATAGTAACCATTCTGGTAGCCGTTTCCATACGCTACATTACTCTGGTGCTCCATTCCTAGATATGGAGATTCTACCAGTTTGTAACCGTCTTTATAGAAAGGATATCCACCAAACCAATGTTCAAAGGCTTTAAACATAGGTTTTACCTGCTGGAACTGCTTTTGGGCTTTTTCTAAATTATAATCCAAAACCCAATAGTCCAAAGTTAGCATTCCCCTCTTACCCAAATATTCATCAGAAAAATGAACATATTTCCCGATATAAGGAACGATATTATATGAGTTTATAGGATTTTTGACTTCCCAAGTAAAGATGTTTTTGTCCTTTTTAACGCTCCATTCTACTAATTTCCCATTTCCTACTCCCACCAAATCTTTCGGAGTAGTGATAGCGAGGGTCATTCCCATATCTGGCTCATCGCCCCAGTATTCTTTTATTGGAAGCCATACACTCGCCCCTATTCCTTCACAGGCTACGGACATCCACGGATTTCCTTTTTCATCTTGTGTGAAAACCCAGCCGCCATCCCAAGGCGCATTTTTAGCAATGATAGGATTTCCGCTAAAATCTATTTCCAAAGTATGCGTCTGCCCTTTTTTAAAACTTTCTTTCGTTTCTAAAAAGATGAAATTACCATCCACTCTCGTAGATTTTATTCTAAAACTGGAACGAATGCTGTCATGTTTCATTGGCTGTTGCAAATCTATCTGAAAAACAGGATTTTTCACAGACTTTGTTATCTTGAATGTTATTTTATTGCTTCCTTTCAGGCTTTTTTGTTCGTAGCTGGGCTCTACTTTTACATCATATCTTTGTACATCCCAAAAATCACGATATGCAGTATTAGACCCAAGCAGCGTGTCTTTTTTTGTAAAATTTTGACCAAAAGCCAAATACACTGAAAACAGAAACAACAATTTTATTATCCTCATAAATCTAACTTTTTTAAAGCGATAAAGTTATTAAAATTAAAGTTAATTTTTGTATTTTAGCCAAAAGTTTTTGGGATTTTAGACTTTTCTATTTTCCCTATTTTTAGAAAATTTTATTAAATCTTTTATTTATGCAAAAATCAAACAAACCCATTGCAGGCTACCATTTATTGATGATTCTTTCAGCTGTAGACCACGAATTTTCACCAAAAGAAGGACTAAAAATACAAGAATATCTGTCGGAAGAATTTCCGTTCAGAATCAATTTGGATAACGAGCTGGAAGTCATCGCTTCCCTGCAGCCAGAGGACTGGAAAGACCATTTTGAATTCCATGCGCGCTGTTTCTATGATGATTCTACCGAGGAGGAAAGAAAAAACTTTGCTGAGTTTGCAAAAACGCTTATCAAAGCCGATGAACAGGTGACTGAGCGTGAACATCAGTTCTATAAACTCATGAAAAACATCTGGAAAATGGATTAAGTCAAGGAAAAAAACTGGTATTTAAAGTAGAAAATACAGAATTTCATTAAAAATAAAACTAACTGCTATGAAAAGGTTTTGGTCATTTTTACTTATTATTTTGTTTTTAGGATTTTCAGCCCATGTGCAGGCTCAGAAAAAAGGTAAGAAATCCTACAAAAAACGCCATAAAACAAAGAAAAGCCCGTCACTTCCCTACAGCTACTATCTTCCTGTAGAACTTCCACATTGCAAGCTTCCCAAAGCTGATGAGGAACTGGATGAGGAACTGGATGAAAGCAGAGATTATCTCATTATACAAGTAGATGAACCGCCCATTTTTGAGGTATGCAAGGATAATATTAACAAGAGAAAATGCTTCCAAGACCAACTGGAACAGCATGTGAAGATACATTTTAACCCAAATAATATTGATGCCGAAAAAAGCAAAGTGTATAAAGTGTATGTAGCTTTCAGGATTGATAAAACAGGCGTAGTGGAGGTGCTTTTCAGCAGAAGTGAAAACGAAACGCTCAAAAAAGAAGCGGAAAGAATTATCAGCCTCCTGCCAAAGTTCATTCCTGCACAAAAAAGAGGCAAAAATGTGAAAACATACTATATACACAGCATTATTTTTGAAAATAAAAATATTAAAACTAATTAATAACAATAAATAAAATAATTATGAGAAAAAACATCGTCGCTGGAAACTGGAAAATGAACAAAAATTTCCAAGAAGCAGAAGCCCTTATGCTTCAGTTAGCCGAATACAAAAAGAATAACAAAACCAACTGCGAGGTGTATATCGCTCCACCAAGTCTCTATCTCACCACAGCTAAAAATATTTTTGCTAATGATGAAGTGAAAGTCTTTTCGCAAGACATTTCCGAGCACGAAAAAGGTGCCTACACTGGTGAAATTTCCGTAGAAATGATAAAATCTGCTGGACTAAGCGGGAGTATCGTAGCGCACTCCGAAAGAAGACAATACCACAACGAAACCGACAGCCATGCAGCACAAAAAGTGAAAAACCTACTGAATGCAGGACTTACGCCTATCTACTGCAACGGAGAAACTTTGGAACAAAGAAAAGCTGGACAGCATCTCGATGTAGTGAAAAAGCAAACTGAAACAGCGCTGTTTGAGCTTTCTGCGGAGGAAATCAAAAAAGTGGTTATCGCCTACGAACCTGTCTGGGCTATCGGAACGGGAGAAACTGCTACACCAGAACAAGCGCAGGAAATCCATGCTTTTATCCGAAACCTCATCGCTGAGAAATACGGAAAAGACACCGCAGATGAAGTGTCCATTCTCTATGGTGGTTCAGTAAAGCCAGACAACGCAAAAGAAATCTTCTCACAGCCTGATATAGACGGCGGACTTATCGGTGGTGCATCGCTAAAAATAGAAGATTTTTCTAAAATCATTGAGGCTTTTAACTAATTAAATTTATACAAAATCCAAGGTGTAGCTGGTAAAACTAAAAAAAGTTCCTGCCGTTACACCATTTTTAAATAAAGCCGAGATTTAAATTAAAAATCGTGGTTTTATCATTAAGTGAATAACCACACTAAAGATTGTTTTACTAAATATATGGAAATACTACTTGCCACGCACAACGAGCATAAAAAAGATGAAATCCAAGAAATTTTAGGCGAAAAATATCATGTCACCAGCCTGACTGATTATCAGCTCTTTGATGAAATCGAAGAAAACGGAACTACCTTTCACGAAAATGCCCTTATCAAGGCTAAATATTGTTTTGAGAAAACAGGAAAACCGAGCGTAGGAGATGACAGCGGTCTGGTTATCCCAGCTTTGGACGGAAAGCCTGGTATTTTTTCGGCAAGGTATGCAGGGAAGCATGATTTTGAGGCAAATATCCAAAAAGTCCTCACCGAAATGCAGGATATAGAAGACCGCGAGGCGTATTTCATCACGGTAATGTGCTTGGTGGATGAAGCGGGAGAAAACTATTTCGAAGGCAGAGTATACGGCACTATTTCCAAAGAAAAAAGAGGCAAAAAAGGCTTTGGGTATGACCCTATTTTCATTCCAAAAGGCTATGAAATTTCTTTTGCCGAGATGCCTCCAAAACAAAAAAACAGCATCAGCCACAGGTATGAAGCAGTGAGCAAATTTTTAAAATTTTTAAATAAGGAATAAAAAAAGAATGATTAAACAGGATTATTCCAACCAATGGCTGAAAGACTTGAAGCTCAGCAGACCTCTCATCATCACTGGTCCTTGCAGTGCTGAAACCGAGGAGCAAATGCTAGAAACAGCCAAAAACCTGAAAAACAGCGAAATAGACTTCTTCCGAGCAGGTATCTGGAAACCCAGAACGCGCCCAGGTGGTTTTGAGGGCGTGGGAGAAATCGGGCTGAATTGGCTCAAAAAAATAAAAGAAGTCACAGGACTGAAAACCGCCACCGAAGTAGCCAACCGAGACCATATAAAACTAGCGCTGGAATACGATGTAGATTTGCTTTGGATAGGTGCTAGAACTACGGTAAATCCGTTCATTGTCCAAGAAATAGCCGATGAACTAAAAGGAACTGACAAAATAGTTTTAGTCAAAAACCCTGTAAATCCTGACCTTGCTCTGTGGATAGGAGCTCTGGAACGGCTGAAAATGACTGGTATAGAGAAACTTGGCGCTGTACATCGTGGATTTTCTTCCTATGAAAAATCTAAATACCGCAACATTCCTGAATGGCAGATTCCAATAGAACTGAAAAATATTTTCCCAAATCTGCCCATCATCTGCGACCCCTCGCATATCTCAGGAAACCGAAAACTGATAGGCGAAATCTCGCAAACAGCACTTGACCTCAATTTTGACGGGCTGATGATAGAGTCCCACTGTTCCCCAGAAAAAGCATGGAGCGATGCCCAGCAGCAGATTACGCCAGAGACACTTTCGGAGATGCTACAAAAACTGGTTCTTCGCAGAGAGAATACGGAAGAAATTGATTTTCAGATACAACTAAAAACCCTCCGTTCACAAATTGACATTCTGGATGAGCAGCTGCTGGATTTGATAAGAAAAAGAATGGAAATCGCTGACAATATCGGCAAACTCAAAAAACAAAAAAATATATCTGTCCTCCAAAACAAACGCTGGAACGAGATAATAGAACGCATGAAAATCCTCGGAAAAGAAAAAAATCTTTCGGAAGAGCTGATTCTCAAAATATTCAAAGCCATACACCAAGAGTCCATCGACAGACAGGAAGATATTTTATCTAAATAAAAAAAACGGTAATTCTAAAATTAGAATTACCGTTTTTGTGAATTTTCTAAATGTGTTAATGATTTAAGTTTGATTGAAATAAATCAAAAATTCATCTACCCCAAAAAACCTTTATCAAAACCATCTCTCGCCTCCTCGTATCCTATTTGGAAAATCTCATCCATTTTGCTTTTTTTAGTCTCAAAAGTGCTGTAATTAGAGAGTTTCTGTGAATCTATAAGCCAGTCACAATAAGCAAATTTGTAAGTTTCCACTCTGTGAGACAACAGGTCAAACGCCCGATAAGTAACGGATTTTATGGTATTCATCTGTTTTTGTTTCACTTCTTGCGGCGAAGAAAGATAAACGCCTATTATCTTATCACACCTGTCCCGTATGATATCCGCAGGGAAATTATTAAGAATTCCACTATCGCTGTACAGCGCCCCGCCGAACATATACGGCGTAGCAATCCCAGGGAAACTAGACGAAGCGATGATGGCATCTACCACTCTGGTTTCCTTGTCAAAAATTTTCAGCTCCCCAGTCACGATATCTGTAGCGGTGATGTTCACTTCTTTTCCCAAATCACCTATCTTCATATCCCCGAAAATAGGTTTTAAATATATTTTAAAAACAGCAGACTTGACAATCCCTGGCTTATTAAAGGCGATATGTTTCCAATTGAAAAAATACACCGATTTAAAAAAATCCAAAATCTCCTTTGGTGTTTTTCCTACCGCATAGAGACAACTCACGATAGACCCCACACTCGCACCCGCCAATATCTGTGGCTGAATGCCTTTTTCTTCAAGAAATTTGAGTACTCCTGCATGGGCCACTCCCTTTGTCCCGCCACCAGACAGCACCAATCCTAATTTATTATTCATTTTTATCTTAATAAAACTACAAATCTAATAATAATCTCAAAAAACAAAAAAAAGACTGCCCATATTTTAGGACAGTCTATATCTTTTTATCATTCATTAAATATGAATAACCTCTCCATAGGCTGCTGCTACAGCTTCCATTACTGCTTCAGAAAGTGTAGGGTGCGGATGGACAGTTTTTAGAATTTCATGTCCTGTGGTTTCTAATTTTCTAGCCGCCACAGCCTCTGCTATCATTTCGGTAACGCCTGTTCCTATCATATGACAGCCAAGCCATTCGCCATATTTCGCATCGAAAATCACTTTCACAAAGCCGTCTGTATCTCCATTCGCAGTAGCTTTTCCACTTGCAGAGAATGGGAATTTTCCTACTTTTATTTCGTAGCCTTTTTCTTTCGCCTGCTTCTCTGTAAGCCCTACTGATGCTATCTCTGGCGTACAGTAAGTACATCCTGGGATATTGCCGTAGTCCATACGCTCTACATCCAGTCCTTTTATTTTCTCCACGCAGGTAATTCCCTCTGCTGATGCCACATGCGCCAGAGCCTGAGTAGGAAGGATATCTCCTATCGCATAATATCCTGGCACAGAAGTTCTATACCATTCATCCACTACTACCCTGCCTTTTTCAGTTTTAATGCCTACTTCTTCCAGACCGATGTTTTCAATATTTGCTGTAATTCCCACCGCTGAAAGTAGAATATCTGCTTGTAGCTCCACGATACCTTTTTCAGTCTTTACTTGGGCTTTTACTCCGTCTCCAGAGGTATCTACAGACTCCACAGAAGCGTTGGTCATTACTTTTATTTTCGCTTTTTTAAAGGATTTTTCCAAATGTTTAGAAACATCCTCATCCTCCACTGGCACGATATTCGGCATGAATTCTACAACCGTAACCTCCGTACCCATCGTAGCATAGAAATACGCAAACTCCACTCCTATCGCTCCAGAACCTACTACTATCATAGATTTTGGCTGTTTTGGAAGGGTAAGCGCCTGTCTGTATCCTATCACTTTTTTGCCATCCTGAGGAAGATTAGGAAGCTCACGAGAACGAGCCCCTGTTGCTAAAACAATATGTTCTGCTGTATATTCTGTAACTGCTCCATCTTTCTCCACAGCTACTTTCTTGCCTGGTTTCACTTTGGCTGTCCCGAAAATAACATCTATTTTGTTCTTTTTCATCAGGAACTCCACTCCTTTGCTCATTTTTTCGGCTACACCGCGGCTTCTTTGGACTACATTAGGAAAGTCAAAACTTGCCTCTACTTTATTTAAACCAAAATCTTCTGCGTGGTTAATATATTTAAAAACCTGTGCCGATTTCAAAAGCGCTTTGGTAGGGATACAGCCCCAGTTAAGGCAGATTCCACCCAAATTTTCTTTTTCTATAATTGCAGTTTTAAAACCTAACTGTGATGCTCTAATTGCTGTAACATATCCACCAGGACCACTCCCGATGACGATAATATCATAATTCATTGTGATTAACTTTTTTTGTTTCTGCGAATTTAATGTTTTATTTTGATTCATTCATCAAATTTAAAGATAAAATTATCCTATTTCTGTAAGAGCAATTATTTATACATCAAGGATAAATCGCCCAAAAGAGAATGTTTTTCCCCACGGATTGGAATTTTTGATCCAAAACCTTGAAAACATCAGGAGACACCGCTGGACAGCCCCAGCTCTCTGGTACACCGCTGGGATAAGGCTCTTCATCAGGAATAATAGACCATGGATGTATCACGATATCCCTTTTGAGGGCGTTATTATTCGTCGTTTCCTTGCCATAGAGCAGATATTTCTCCCCAAAACTTGGGCTGGGAACTTTCTTCGTGCCAATCCAGTATTTACCGAGTGAAGAACTATGGCTGTTCGGCTGGTTGCTGAATGCAGGTTTTTCCTTGGAATAATCCCTCGCCGTGGGCTGGCTGCCGCATCCATGACTTACCAAAAAACTATCTGTGATTTTGTCTTTCTTAAAATCCCAAATGAACATCCGTTTCTTCCCAGAATGGATAGAATAGTCTATTAACACGAAGAAATCGGTAGAAATTTTATTCTTTTTACAATACAAAAGAGCCTCTTCTGCGTATTTCTTGTAATCTGCTGTCCGCTGGGCTGTTTTTTGTGTTTTTATTTCTTGTTTTTCCTTGTCTAAACTTTCTGCTTTCGGCATAAAATAAGCACTTCCCAGAAACAAAAGAACCAATGCAAATAAAAATATTTTTAATCTTTTCACTCTTTTATTTTTCTACAAAGTTAATTCTAAAAATTGGATTTTAGATTTAAAAACAATATTTTCGCAAAAATTATGGCACAAACAGCAGAGAAATACGCAAAAATCATCAAACAGAAAGCCGAAAAATTTGGGTTTCAGGGATGTGGTATTTCTAAAGCAGGTTTCCTAGAAGAAGATGCCACAGTGCTGGAAAAGTGGCTGAAAGCGGGCTACAACGGCGAGATGGCATACATGGAAAATTATTTTGATAAAAGGACAGACCCTAGACTCTTGGTAGAGGGCGCAAAGTCTGTTATCTCGCTGTCTTACAACTATTTTCCTCAATACAAACTAGAAACAGAAAATAATTTCAAAATATCCAAATATGCGTACGGCGAGGACTACCACGATGTGATAAAAGATATTCTCCGCCAAATGATAGCAGAACTGCAGGAAGAAATAGGAGAATTCGGTTTCAGGGTTTTTACGGATTCTGCGCCTGTTTTAGACCGAGCATGGGCTAGAAAATCTGGAATTGGCTGGGTTGGAAAAAATGCCAATTTGATTACTAAAAAACATGGTTCGTTCTTCTTTTTGGCGGAAATCATCTGCGATTTAGAATTAGAAGAAGACGGCGCGACCACAGACCACTGCGGAAGCTGTAGAAAATGTATAGATGCCTGCCCTACACAAGCCATTGTAAATGAGCGAATTATAGACGGAAGCAAATGTATTTCTTACGCCACAATAGAACTAAAAAACGAAATTCCAGACTATTTCGAGGGAAAAATGGATGATTGGATTTTCGGGTGTGATGTCTGTCAGGATGTCTGCCCATGGAATAGATTTGCAGCTCCAAATACAGAACCGAAATTTGCCTTAAAAGAATTTAGCCAACTGAGAAAACCTGATTGGCAGGATTTGACCCAAGAAATTTTCTCCGAAATATTCCGAAAATCTCCTGTAAAAAGAACTAAATTCTCTGGACTGATGAGGAACATAAAATTCATAGAAAAAACAAAATCAGACCTTGAAGACTAGGAATAAATCCTATGCTGTTTTTGTTTAAAATAAAAACACTATTTTTGCGGCTTAAAATTTGAAAGAAATGTCTATTACAAGATTATTCGATATTGCACACAACTCTTTGAAAAAATTCCCAAAAGATGATGTTTTGGCGACAAAATATGATGGTGTATGGGAAAAAATTTCTACTAAACAGTTTGTAGATTTAGGAGACAAATTTTCCAGAGGACTTCTAAAATCAGGCATTACCAAAGATGACAAAATAGGACTCGTTTCCACTAATAACCGTACAGAATGGTGCATAGCAGACTTAGGGATTTCCCAGATAGGAGCCATCTCTGTGCCTGTATATCCTACAATAAGCGAGGAGGACTATGTATATATATTCAACAATGCTGAACTGAAATATTGTTTCGTTTCGGATAAAGATTTGTACGAAAAATTATTACGAGTAAAAGAGCAAGTGCCTTCATTAGTGGGAATTTTCACTTTTGATGAAGTGGAAGGTGCTGCCAACTGGTCAGAAATTCTAAGCCTTGGTGAAGATAATTCTAACCAATACGAAGTGGAAGACCTGCGAGACCTTGTAAATGAAGATGATATCGCCACCATAATCTACACCTCTGGAACTACAGGAAGACCAAAAGGCGTGATGCTTTCGCATAAAAATATCGTTTCTAATGTGTTTGCTGTGGATAGCAGAATTCCAAAGAAAAAAATAGATTACAAGGAAATAAAAACCCTGAGCTTCTTGCCTATCTGCCATGTCTTTGAACGGGTGGTGTATTTATACTACCTATACAGTGGATTTTCTATCTATTTTGCGGAAAATATCGATAAAATAGGTGATAACATGAAAGAAGTAAAACCTCACTATATGAGCGTGGTACCAAGGCTTTTAGAAAAAGTGTATGATAAAATATACAACAAGGGAATCAGTGCTGGAGGGCTCAAAAAAATGATTTTCCTTTGGGCTCTGGGAGTGAACAAAAACTATGAACCGGGAACTCCTAAAAACCTTAAACAAAGAATAGCCGACAAACTTGTTTTCTCCAAATGGAGAGAAGGGCTGGGAGGAAATATCATTACACTGATTTCTGGTTCTGCGGCTCTTTCTAAAAATCTAAATAAAAAATTCCAAGCAGCGGGAATTCCTATCATTGAAGGATACGGCCTTACCGAAACTTCTCCTGTAATAGCCGTAAACAGCTTTGAAAAGATGAAAATCGGTTCTGTAGGACAGCCTTTGGATAATTTAGATGTGAAAATCGATAAAGATGGGGAAATCCTCGTAAAAGGGCCTTCCGTAATGAAAGGCTATTACAAAAATCCTGAACAGACCAAGGAGGCTTTCTCAGAAGATGGATACTTCAAAACGGGAGACATCGGATACATAGATGATGAAGGATTCCTTATCATTACCGACCGAAAAAAGGAAATGTTCAAGACCTCGGGCGGAAAATACATCGCTCCGCAAGTAATCGAAAACATGGCTAAATCATCACGATTTATAGAACAAATAATGGTGGTGGGTGATGGCGAAAAAATGCCGTGTGCGCTAGTTCAGCCAGATTTTACTTTCGTTAAAAGATGGGCAGAAATCCATAAAGTAAGCATCGGAACTAAACCAGAAGAAATGGTAAAAAGTGCCGAACTAAAACAACGAATAGAAAAAGAAATCGCAAAACTGAACGAAAAACTCGGTAACTGGGAACAAATCAAGAAAATAGAGCTTACGCCAGATGTGTGGTCTGTAGGAAATGGAATGCTCACTCCTACCATGAAACTGAGAAGAAAAATAATCAAAGAAAAATACATTGATTTATACAACAAACTATACGAAAAAGAGGCCTAAAAGCCTCTTTTTATTTTTGAAAAAATTCCATTAAATCCATATAATTCCTTGCATCCACGCCATGACCGCTCTGATATTCGCGGAAAGAAAAAAACATACTCATATCATACAGCAGTTCCGCTCCTTTTTTCCCCCATTCTAGCGGGATGACCATATCATTTACCCCATGGGAAACAAAGAAAAATAAATGCTGATAAGCCTTTCTATCTAAAAGATTTTTCATAATCTTCTGTTCTGGATAAGCACTCAAACAGGCTATTTTATGAAACAACTGTGGAAACCTAAATGCTAGAGCATAGGACAAAATTCCCCCTTGGCTGAATCCACATAGATTAACCGCACCGCTAATCTTATATTTTTCCTTTATTTCTTCTATTGTATTTAAAATCAACTCTATAGATTCTTCAGCTTGTGGAACATTTATAAATTTTTCTCTATCCAATAAATCTATATCATACCAGCTAAAACCTCCATTTGGCGTGGTATGAGGTGCTTGGAAGCTGACTATCAGCCAATCCTTCGGCAAATCAGTCGTAAAACTAAACAAATCATTCTCATCACTCCCATATCCATGCAGCAACGCTAAAATGGGAGTTTTAGCATGTATATTTTCAGGTTCTCGTACTAAATAATTCATTCCGCTAATTTATAAAATTTTACAAATAAAAAAAGCAAGAGTAAATACTCTTGCTGTGTGTTTTTATCTTGTATATTTACATGCTTCTTGGTATCCGTTTTCACAAGATTTCTTGAACCAATACTTCGCCATCACCTCATCTCTAGAATCTCCTTCTCCTCTCTGATACATAGCTGCTAGATTGTACTGGGCCATTGTATTTCCTTGTTCTGCAGATTTTTTATACCATTGTTTAGCTGTTGCATAATCCTGAGAAACCCCTTCTCCTCTGTGATACATCACTGCTAAATTATACTGTGCATCAGCGTTTCCTTGTTCTGCTAACTTGTCAAACCAAAACATAGCCTTTGCATAGTCTTTCTCTACTCCTTCTCCTTTGTAATACATCAGAGCTAAATTATGCTGAGCCTCTACTCTACCCTGCTCTGCAAGTCTTTCAAACCAATATCTCGCTTTTTTGTAGTCTTTTTCTATTCCTTCTCCTTTATAGTACATCAGCGCCAGATTGTATCTTGCCATCACATTTCCCTGCTCCGCAGCTTTCTCATACCAATATTTAGCATCTTTGTAGTTTTGAGGAACTCCTTCCCCTTTGTAGTTCATCAGCCCTAAATAAAACTGCGCATCGGCATTTCCTAGGTCAGATAATCTTTCAAACCAATATTTTGCTTTCTCAAAATTACGAGCAACTCCTTCTCCTTTATAGTAAATCACCCCTAAATTATGCTGAGCTTCAGGATTTCCCTGTTCTGCAGATTTTTGGTACCAATATTCAGCTTTAGAATAATCTTGGTCTACTCCATCTCCATCAAAATACATCAGCCCTAAATAGAACTGTGCATCTTTATGCCCTTGTGTAGCCAGTTTTTCGAACCAATAGCTTGCTTTTGCATAATTCTGATAAGTTCCCTCACCTCTGTAATATTTCAGACCCAAGTGATACTGAGCACCTTTGTCCCCATTTTCTGCTATTTCTTCCATTTCCTGCAATGTCTGCCCATTTCCTAAAAAACAAACGAACATTCCCAGTAGTAAAATTGTTTTTTTCATCTTTTGAATTTAATAATTGTGTAGTAAAAAATATCCCTTTTTGCTGATTTTCAGCGGTGCAAAGGTAGTGATTTTTTCTGAATTTCAATCATGTATCTATTGATTATCTTGATATTTCTGTGAAATTTAGCCTATGATATTCATCAGCCATTCACCGCCTCTACATTTTCTACCACATTTGGAAAGAAGTTTTTAAGTATGCTTTCTATACCATTTTTCAAAGTAACCACAGAAGAAGGACAGCCGCTGCACGCACCTTGTAGAAGCATTTTTGCTGTTTTGGTCTCTTCATCGAATTCTATCAGAGAGATTCTCCCTCCATCGTTTTCTATGGCGGGCGTCACATATTCCTGCAAAATGGCATTTATTTTTTCTTCCGTTTCGGTAAACTTCTTATTCGCAACGGATTTTGATGCATTCTGCTGGATTCCTTCGATTTTACTCACCGATTCTCCATTTTTAATAAAATCAGAAAGAAAATCTTGGATTTTCTGTGTTATTTCCTCCCAAGAAACATCATCAATTTTGGTAATAGAAATAAAATTATCATTGATAAAAACCTCTTTTACAAAAGAAAATTCCTCAAATAGTTTTTTTGCTAATGGAACTTTGGCTGCTTCCTGCAAAGATTTCAGCTCCAAAAAACCATCTATCAGCTGATGCTCCGAAACAAATTTTACCACCGATGGATTCGGTGTTTTTTCTGAATAAAAAATAGGAGCTGCCTCCTCCGTATAGACAATTTCTGGAAAATCATCCAAAGATTCCAATATCATATTTCGCAGATTGTCCGCCACCAAATCCCACTCTACGATGTTTTCCTTTGCTACCGCGATAAAATTAGCCGTGATAAAAATACTCTTCACAAATGGATATTGAAACAATTCCTGAGCCAGCGGAACATTAGAAATATTAGAATTTCTACCCAGCTCCAAAGAACCGCTTATAAGAGTCCTATCAGTCACGAATTTAATCACATTAGGATTTTCTGTATTTTGGATTTCCATTTTCTATAATTTTAAAATAAAGTGCAAATATAATATTTTGAACCATCACTACTAAAAGAAAAAGCACCCTTTGCAGAGTGCTTTTTTACTTTTTTATTTTTCTATTTTTTTACCTTTAAAGAAGTCAAAGGCAAGAAGTGATGATACGAATATCGTAGAGAATGTTCCCGAAATCACCCCTAACAATAGGGCAAACATAAATCCTTTCAAATTCTCTCCTCCAAAAATAAATATCGCCAACACCACTAAAAGAACTGTCAATGAAGTGTTTATCGTTCTACCAAGTGTTCCAGATATAGAATCGTTAAACAACTGAGCCAGCGTTCTTTCTCTGCCATCTTTTAGGTTTTCTCTGATACGGTCAAAAATAATTACCGTGTCATTTATAGAATATCCAAGAACTGTAAGTATCGCTGCGATGAAATCTTGGTTAATCTCCATATTAAACGGCATCACACTATGGAATAGCGAGAACGCTCCTAATATGATAGTGGCATCAAACGCCAAACCTATAATCGCACCCAGTGAAAACTGCCATCTTCTGAATCGAAGCAATATATAAGCGAAAATACCTAATAATGAGCCTAATACAGCCAAAGCTCCGCCCATCTTGATATCATCTGCTACCGTAGGCCCTACCTTTGTAGAAGAAACTATTCCTATTGGGTTTTCAGCTGCAGATTTAAACTCTTCAAAAGTCAAATTCGCAGGAAGCTGATTTTTAAGCCCTTGATATAGTTTTTGGTCAATTTCTTGGTCAGCTTTCAGAGATTCATCTCCTATCTTATAATCTGTAGTGATTTTCAACTGCTGGTCATTCCCAAAAGTCTTGATGTCAATAGAACTTGACTCTCCTTTTTCATTTTTGAAAACTTGTGAAAGACTGCCTTTTACAGATTCTACATCCACAGTTTTATCAAATTTCACTACAAAACTTCTTCCCCCAGTGAAATCAATACCATATTTAAATCCATTCGTTGCAATAGACCCTATAGAAACCGCTACCAATACGGCAGAGATAACATACATTACCTTTCTCTTTGCTATAAAATCTACCCAAATATTTCGGAATAAATTCTTAGTCATCGGTGTCCAAACAGACAATGATTTTCCTTTCTCTAATCTACTGAATATCATCACCCTGGACATCAATACAGAAGTAAAGAAAGTCATTATCAGACCGATAAGTAATGTCACCGCAAAACCTTGGATAGGCCCCGTTCCGAAAATATAAAGAACTAACGCCGTAAGAATGGATGTAAGCTGTCCATCGATAATCGCAGATAGAGCATCATTAAACCCATCATTATAAGCTGTTTTAATATCTTTTCCTGCAAAAAGCTGCTCCCTTGTTCTTTCATAAATGATCACATTGGTATCCACTGCCATTGCCATCGTTAGAACAATACCCGCAATCCCTGGAAGCGTAAGCGTAGCATCCATAGAATCCATAATTCCAAAAAGGAAAAACAGGTTGAATATCATCGCTATCACTGCATAAACTCCCGCACCTCCATAGTAGAAAATAATATATGCTATGATGATACAAAACGCTGCTGCAAACGACCAAAGCCCTGCCTGAATAGATTCCTCTCCTAAAGAAGGCCCTACTACATCAGCCTGAACAATCTTCGCGCTAGCAGGGAGTTTTCCTGCGCTTAGTACATTTACTAAATCTTTCGCTTCATCTTCTGTGAAATTACCACTAATCTGAGAACTTCCATTTGGAATTGGCTCATTTACATTCGGTGCTGTATAAACTCTATTATCCAAAGTAACAGCTATAGGTCTTCCTACATTTTTTTCTGTAAGGGATTTCCATTCTTTAGTTCCATTAGCATCCATCTGCATATCCACTACTATCCTTCTCATCTGGTCATAATCCACTCTTGCAGACTCTACTGCACCATCAATAGGCGCTTTTTTGCTAGCGTTACTCTTTATAGCATAAAGTTCCAAATAATCAGGTGCATCCTCTTGTGGTTTGTATGCCCACATAAAGTCCACATATCTAAGGTTAGATGGTCTAGCTTCTTTTGCAATTTCGCTATTAAGAATTTTATTAACTGAAGCGGTGTCAGAAAGTTTGACAGTTGCCACAGCATTAGATCTTAATTTATCTAAATTGAGAGCTTTAGTAAAGTTAAATCCTTTTTTCACTCCCATAGAATCGCCTTTCACGATAACATTTTTACTCATTTCCTCCAAGTAAGGGAAAACTTCTTGGATTGTTCCCACTTCCCAAAACTGAAGTTTTGCAGAAGTCTGGAGCATTTGTTTCACTCTATCAATGTCTTTGATACCAGGCATTTCTACCAAGATTCTTCCTGTCCCTGGCACCTGCTGTACATTTGGCTGGGTAACTCCCATCTTGTCAATACGAGTTCTGATAACCTCATAAGCTGCTCCTATGCTTGCTTCTATTTTCTGAGTGATGATTTTTTTAACATCTTCATCAGTAGTATTAAATTTTATCTCACTGCTCAGATTTTGTGTCCCGAATATCTCTGGGCTGGCAAGTTTTAGGTTCGCTCCCTTTTCTTTATTAACAATATCAAACTGAACAAAGAAATCCTGAATATACGAATTGGTAGAGTTTTCCTGTGCTTTATCCGTTCTATCCAAAGCCTCCACAAAAACAGCGTTTGTGGAATAGTCAGCCAAATTGGTCACCAAATCTCTTTGGTTGATCTCCAAAAGGACATTGATACCTCCTTTTAGGTCAAGCCCCAGCTTCATCTCACGCTCCTTGGCATTGGTGTAGTATAGCTTCGTAAAGCCAAGATTCAGAGTGTCTTTAGATAGTTTGTCTAATTCTTTCTGATATTTTTCTTCATTATTTCCTGCTAATGCCTTCGCTTCGCTTTCTATTTTATTGGCATACCAAGTTGGCAGAAGCTCTGTAATACAGATAAGCCCAAGGGCAACAGCAATGATAGTAATAAGACCTTTTCCTTGCATTATGAATTATAATTTTTATTTAAGTCTGCAAATATAATCAAATTCACTGAAAATTTTATACTTAGGATAAATAAGATAAAATTTTTATCCTCTAAAGTTCATAAAAAAAGAGACACATATAGTATCTCTTTTTTGTAAAATATGAAATTTTTAAAAATTATTGCCCTAAATAGACTATTTCAACCCTATTTCTTGGAGCCCAAGTAGGTTGGAATCTTAACTTCCCTCTATTAGCATTTACTCTAAAACTAACTATATCTCCTGCTGTAAGACCTATTATATTAGAATAATGTTGGTTAAAATAATGTCCCGTCTCTACATAACTATATGTCTCATCAGCATCTATCCATGGTGCACCATTCAAGAGCATGATAAAGTATAAGTTTCTAGTACCTGTTTCCCATGCATTCTGAAGGAAAGAATGGAATAACACTAAGTACTTACCTGTTTTAGGAGCTATAAAATCATTGATTCCAGGTATTGGTTGAGTCGTAGCTGGTTGCAGGTCATAATTAACTGTTGTACGAGCATATTGTCTTGTAAAGTCAGCAATTGGCGGCGCTGGTTCTTTCCATGTTCCTACCCCATTAGCATCACTGGTAAGGACTTTACCCACTCCTTGGTTGGTATCTTGTATCTTGATAGCATTCGGTCCATTAGTTACAATATGAACTTTAGAATCTGGTTTATAGGTACCAATTCCCACATTAGGACTAAAACTATGTCCATTCTGATATCCTAAGATAATGGTATTATCATTTGAATTAGCAGTTGTAAGTGCACTAGAACCTATTCCATTTCCTATCGCTATTACATTATCTAGTTCTCCTGTAGACACAGATTGGAAATTAGCACTACCTATATGGATATTATTATGTCCTTTTACCCATCCACCTGAACCATTACCTAGGGCAATGTTATTATTTCCTGTTATATTATTTTGTAGTGCATTTAGACCTTGGGCATTATTATGTTGTCCCGTAGTGTTGTTTGCTAATGTGCTCGTTCCTAATGCTATATTATATGCTCCTGAAGTATTTGCTCCTAAAGCTTCATTTCCAACAGCCACATTATAATTTCCGCCATTATTGGACACCAAAGAAAGATTTCCTATAGCTACATTGGCCATCCCTGCAGCATTATTCGTTAATGTAGAGTTTCCTATACCTACATTATAGTTTCCTGTAGTATTTTTAGTAAGAGCATTAGTTCCTAACCCCACATTATGACTCCCTATAGTGTTATTAGAAAGAGCAGAATGTCCCAATCCCACATTACTCATCCCTACTGTATTTTTACTAAGAGCATACAATCCAAGTCCCACATTATGATTTCCTGCAGTATTGAAACGAAGAGCATCAAACCCAAGTCCCACATTGTAACTTCCTGAAATATTATTCTGCAATGCCTGAGAACCTATACCAATGTTACTTTCTCCCACTGTATTTGTCATCAATGATTTTTGACCAATACCAATGTTAAAATTTCCTCCAATATTAGATGTAAGAGAAGAAGTTCCTAATGCGATATTATTTGCTCCTATAGTATTTGCTTTTAATGCTTCCGTCCCAAAAGCCATGTTATTAGAACCGCTTGTATTACTATACAAAGCATGATGTCCCAATGCCATATTACGATCCCCTGTAGTATTACTATACAAAGCTGCAAAACCATTAGCTATATTACTTGATCCTGTGGTATTATTATATAGAGCAGTATAACCAACTGCTGTGTTATTAGCTCCTGTTGTATTTCTAAAAAGAGCATCTGTACCAACAGCCACATTTCCGATACCAGAAATAGTATGATACAAAGAATTTTCCCCAACAGCCACATTATACATACCTCCTATATTAGAATACAATGTATTAGCACCTACACCTACATTCCCTCTTCCTTGTCCATTAGAGCGCAAAGATCCTATACCTACTGCCACATTATTAACCCCTGTAGTATTAGAACGCAAAGCATCTAGTCCTACAGCTATATTGTGAGAACCACTTGTATTAGAAAATAGAGCATCTTTCCCTATACCTATATTATGTGGACCTGTTCCTACTCCACTACCATTTCCGCCTACACCAGCATCCTGTGTAATGTGGCTGTTAGTCCCCACTAATCTAAGGTCTTGCTCCTGCATAACGCCTTCTGCTATTTTCACCCATTTACTAGTTGCAGTGCTGTAATAATAAAAACCTTTAGAAGTTACATTAGTTGTAGTAGATGTAGTAGCTCCTGAAAAGTCAGACACATACACTAGTGTAGACTCTTTCAAATTAGCAGTAGCGATTGAATTCAATCTTGCTTTGCTTAGTCTAGGAACAAGCATCCCTTCATTAGTAGTTGCTCCTACTGCTGAATTTGCAGCATTTGGTTTTATATCTAAAGTCGCTTCGGGATTATTTGTGTTCATCCCTACTTTTCCTGTTTGGGAATATGCTAACCCCATAGTCAGCACCCCTAATAAAATAAAGTGTTTTTTCATATATTTATTTTTTAATATGTTCTTAATTTTAATCAACAAATTTATATTTAATTAAATTCATTGAAAATGTAGTATTTAAGTTTAAAAATTTTAAAATACAAAGATAATATTTTTTATTATTCTAGCAACAAAAAAGAACCCTTATTATTTTTAAGAGTTCTTTTTTTGAACTTTATTGTTTTCTGATTTTCTTACTCAGTTTATGATTTGCAGAAGATGCCGTTAGGACATATATTCCTGCTGGGAATCCAGAGAAATCAACATCATAAGTCTGCACACTACTAGGAGCTATACTTCTGATGAGTCTTCCTGACATATCAAAAATCTTGATATTATTAATATTTTCTACAAATTTTACATTTACCTTATTATTTCCATCCACCAATAATGTAGGAGAAGCCTCTACTGGTATCACCTCTGGAGATGAAATCTCTGTATAACCTGTCACTATGATAGAGTAAGTCTGTTTTTCTGCATTTGCTCCATCATTGTTCACCAAAGTTCCTTTATTAGACACTTCTATTTTATAAACTCCTGCTGCCGGCTGGTCTATAAGAACCTGTTCCACATTGTCCACTGTATTATCCCCTTTTGTCGCTGGATTACGCGGAGCATTGACATCTAATTTCCATGGATAATGAACTTCATTGGTCTGGACATTAGTTATTCTTAAATCTAAATCATTTACCAATTTAGATGTTCTATTATTATGAGCAGCACTATAAGTGTTATAATTAAACTTATAAGACGGATCTGTCCAAACAATCGTAGCTTTAAGTGGCTGAGCCCCATCTGTTTTCACCAAAATTTCATTTTTCTCAGCGTTTTTAAGATCTTTATCTTCAAAAATCACTTTATTTTGGTTTTTCTGAACCAATAGCTCTGCTCCTTTTTTAGCGTCTACAAAGCCCCATCCATACCAAACATCCGGCCCTACATTTCCTGCCTCCTGCGCTGTATGAATTAGAAGGTTTTTAGCTGATGCTGCATTAAGATTTTTTCCCGCAAAAAGCGACTGATAAATCTGACTCCAAAGCCCTAAAATCCCCGTAACCTGCGGAGCAGAGAAAGAAGTACCATTTCCTACACCATAAGTAGTTGACCCTGCGGAAGATGTGGAAGGATATAATATATTACTTCCCACACCTGCAATATCTGGCTTGACAGCCCCATCATCACGAGGCCCAGCACTACTATAACTTGCTTTTGTCACATCTGACACCTGAGTATATCTCCCATCAAATCCATCTGAAGCAGTTCTAATTTTCTCAGTAGCACCTACTGTGATAATGTTCTTCGCCACTGCCCCCATTGGGATACAATCATACCCAGCTGCACAGTTATCAGGAGGAAGCACATCTGTAGAAGAAAACTGCTCCCAAGTTCCATCAGATTTCACATAATAACCTGGAAACATTGTATTTGATGTAGGTCCTTTTCCGTAGGAGTTTCCTGCAGATTTCACCACTACCATATAAGGATTATTATATACTATATCATCCAGCTCTTTATCTCTGTTATAATATGTTCCATTTAAATCATATGAACGCCTATCTGATGGGTCATACGAACCATTCCAGTAAAAACCAACTCCCTCAGTACCTTGAGTCAAATTCCATCCTATAACATTACCATAAGAATGATTAGACAGAGCTGGCCTGCTGTCTCTTATTTTAGCTGAAACATCTTTTTCTGTCGTCTCCCCATCAAGAGTAGAATTCCCAAAGTAATAACTATCAAAAATAGCCTCTGGCATCATCCCCTTGGTATTCATTTCTACAATGATCGGTGTTCTCCCATCTCTTTTTCTAGATGTTACACTCAGGCTATGCCCTTTACTTCCCATCATCCCCGTCACTCCTGTAGCATGACTGCTATATGGTATAGTAGCAGCTTCTTTATTCGTTATCCTCGTACTGCTTCCAAAGTCTGTATGTGCCGCATATACACGCCCACCATCAAAAACAGACACTTTCATCCCTTCTCCATTAAAACTTCCCGTAAGACCATCTATGGTCCCTTCTTGGATAGCATCTACATTAGAATTCTTTATTTGGTCTGTATCAAAAGCACTTAAAAAATATGGCATACCTTCAAAGAAAAAAGAAATAGTTTCTCTTTCTTTCTTTAAATCTCGTTTGATGACACTTTCTGATTTTGGATTTTCAGTAGAATTATTTCTATAAATCTGCTTCTGAGCATAGAACTCAAATTGTTTGAACAATTGCTCTCTTCTCTCATCCATTTCCTTTTTCAGTTTGTCATTACCCTGCTGAGCATTTAGCAAACTCCCCAAGAGTAAAGCAACTAGTACATTTCTTCTCATAATATACAAATTTTAAAGTTTTCTATTATTGGGTGTAAAATTACAAAAATTATTGATTTCACACTATTTTTTATTTTATTTTATTTTTATTCAACCATTCATGATATGCTTTTGCATTTTTCGCATGCTCTATATCAGAATCCGTGAATTTATGATAACCCAACTTTTCAGGGTCTGCACACATAAAAATATAATTATTTTTTTCAGCATTCAACACATTATCCACCGCTACTTTATTCACCATACAGATAGGACCTGGCGGAATTCCTGCATTTGCATAGGTATTATATGGCGATGGGTGTTTTAGGTCTTTATTGTAAATTCTCTTTATTTGCTTTGTGAAATTATGCTCTTTGTTAATCGCATAAATCACTGTAGGGTCAGACTGTAGTTTCATTCCCTTTTCATAGCGGTTTAGATAAAGCCCCGCTATGGTTTTCTGCTCATCTTCTTTTCCTCCAGATTCTTTCTGAACGATGGAAGCAAGCGCATAGACCTGCTCTCTTGTAAGCCCGAGTTTCTGCTCTTTGGCTTTTCTCTCCTCTGTCCAAAATTCATTGTAATCTTTTTCAAATTTTTTGAAAAACTCCTCTGGCGTCACTGTCCAATAAAACTGATAAGTATCCGAAAAGAAATATATTTTCAAATCTTCTGCCGAGCTTAGTCCTTTTTCCTGAGCGATTCTATCAAACACAGTCACAAACCCCAAAGAATCCTCCTGCGTTTTCCTCGCCACACGCCCTATCATCTGATAAACATCATCAAAATCCTTTATTCTAAAAGTATCCTCTGTCTGCAGCCCTGCTTTCAGCATATTGACCAACTTCGTATTATCATCGCCTTCCTTTACTCTATATCTTCCCGCTCTGAGAAATTTCCCCAAATGCTTAGACTCCGCTACATCTCGGAAAGCCTCCATATCAGCTATATATGGTTTTAGACTATCCAAAACTTGGTCTAAATTCGCATCCTTCGGCACTAGAAAATATCCAGATTTTTTGACATTATTTCCTTTATATTTTTTATATAAAGTATATCCAAAAAATCCTCCACCGATTAGGAACAATCCTAAAAAAACTATAATTACTTTTTTCATTTTTAATCTAATTTGAAAACACCCTCAAAAACATATTCCGCAGGGCCTTCCAGCCAAATATTTCTAAATCCTGCCTCGTGCTTTTCTGCATAAACTTTCAGATTTCCGCCTAGCGTTTTGACAGAAACCTCACCTCCACCAAATTCATTCATAAATGTAAGGCAGCTCGCTGTAACTCCTGTTCCGCAGCTGTATGTTTCGTCCTCCACGCCTCGTTCATAAGTTCTTACAAACACCTCATTGTCAGATATTTTAGAAACGAAATTTACATTTATTCCTTCTTTTTTATAAGGCTCAGAATTTCTGATTTCATAGCCGTTTTTATAAACATCCAGATTTTGCACATTTTCCACATATCTCACAAAATGCGGCGAACCTGTATTAAGTTGATAATCAACATCTATTTTAATAATTTCTGGAACATCTATCATTTTTAGCTTCACTACATTTCCATTGATTTCAGCCTCGTGAAGCCCATCTATGGCATTAAATTTAGCTTTATTTTCAAAAACATTCAAAAAATGTGCAAAAGCCGCAATACATCGCCCTCCATTGCCGCACATTGTGCTTTCATTTCCATCCGAATTATAATAAACCATCTGAAAATCAAGGCTTTCGTGATTTTCCAATAAAATCAATCCATCTGCACCAATTCCGAAACGGCGGTCGCACATTTTTTTTACTAAATCTACATCATTTTTAGGAAAAGACCGATTTCTATTATCTATCATAATGAAATCATTTCCAGTCCCTTGATATTTATAAAATTTAATCATTTTTTCTCTCTTTATTTGCGATTTCTTTTCTCACTCGGCTCAGACTCTCTGGCGTAATTCCTAAAAACGAAGCCACCATCCACTGCGGAACTCTCCTGAAAACATTAGGATAAACCTTTATAAAATCCAAATACCGCTCCTCTGCATTCGCCCCAAGCAGAAGATTTACTCTTTTTTGTAATTGTCTGGCGTGATTATGTAGAAGCAAAATTTGTTTTGCGTTTGTTTCAGGGTCATTATTTCTCATATATTCATGAAAATCAAGGCTTAAAGATATGATTTCGCTGTCCTCTATCGCATCAATAAAATAATCTGAATTTTCTCCAAAAAATAAACTGCTCCTATCTGTAATCAAATGATTTTCAGGCGCAAACTGGATAATATGTTCCTTACCCGCCTTACTGATAGAATATAAACGGAGAAGCCCCTTCTCCACAAAAAAAGTATTTCTACACACTTCTCCTTCCCTCAGTAGAAACTGTCCTTTTTCCACTTTGAGAGGTTTTATGTATTTCCTATATCCCTCAATAGATGAGGGCGAAACACCAAATGTATTTAGAAGATACTCATCAAACATTTCTACTCTTCAAATAACTTTTTCATCAGCCTTTCCATATCTATCAGCTCTTCGTGTCTCTTGAAAATAACCTGTCCATCACGGAAAAGCAAAAAGGTAGCCGCTTCTATCATAACTCCCAAATCCTCGCTCAGCTCTTGTTTTAGATTGGAATTTCCTGTATAGTTCAGTTTATAAAATTTCACTCTGGACAAATCCATTCTTCTTGCCTGTTTTTCAAAATCTCCCATCATATAATCACTTCGGAAATGCATCGTCGCACAGGTCAAAAGAGCCACTGGCTTCTCATAAGAGTCTTTATAAGCCTGTTTCAAGTCCTCACTGGTCTCTATTTTATTCCAAATCTGGCTGTCTTTATACGCTTTTACTAATTTTTTCCAAAAATCCATTAATCCCATAAGTCAAAAAATTTTTGCTAAATTATCAATAATTTAGTAATATTGAAAATAAAACGAATTTAAAATGAAAAAAGCCTTGATTGTAGTGGACATCCAAAATGATTTTTGTAAAGGCGGCAGCCTAGAAGTCGCTGATGGAGAAAAAATCATCCCTTACATCAACCACCTGATGAAAACCATCAACTATGATGAAATTATCCTTACCCAAGATTTTCATCCTGCAGAACACAAAAGTTTTGCAGTCAATAATGGAAAATCCGTTGGCGAAATCATTGAGCTAAACGGCATTTCACAGACAATGTGGCCTGTTCACTGTGTGCAGGGAACTTCGGGAGTAGAGTTTCATCCTGATTTAGAAAAAAATCATGCTACACACATCATCAAGAAGGGAATGAACCCTGAAATAGACAGCTACAGCGCGTTTTTTGACAATCAAAAACTAATCGACACTGGACTTTCTAATTATCTGAAATCCAAAAACATAGAAACCGTAGAAATCGTAGGATTAGCATTAGATTATTGTGTGAAATACACCTGCATTGATGCTGTTTCGGAAGGTTTTAAGGTCATTCTTCATTTTAAAGGGACAAAAGCTGTGAACCTCCATCCTGATGATGCCAAAAACACGGTTTTTGAACTTTTAGAAAAAGGAGTTTCTGTAATAAACTAAACTCACTGATAAACAAAAACTTACCCAAAATTTGGGTAAGTTTTTTATTTTTTAAGGATTATAACAATTTAGATAATTCCTCATAGCCGCCACCGTTATAAACATTGGTAAATCCTCTCTGTTTAAACGCTTCCATAGCTTTCCCGCTTCGGTTTCCGCTTCGGCAGAAAAAAATCACATTTCCATCCAATTTTGCAATTTCTTCTGCGTGATTTTCCACCTCGCCCAGCGGAATATTTTCAGCGCCTTCTATCGCTCCGTTTGCTATAAGTTCCTCTGGCTCACGCACATCTATCAAATGATAGTTTCCTTGATTTAAAATTTCCTGAATATCCATTCTTTATTTTTTTTATTAAAATATAGTTTATTTTACAATACATTGACCTCTCTTTCTAATTTTACTCCAAATTTTTCTTCCACAGAATCTATTATTTTTTGAGAAAAATCAAAAATCTCGTGCCCTTTTGCATTTCCTGTAATATTCACTATTACAAGGGATTGCAGAGCATGAGTTGCCACATTTCCTATCTGTTTGCCCTTCCAGCCGCACTGCTCTATAAGCCATCCTGCTGGGATTTTCACGCCTTCTTCAGTTTTATATCCCTGAATATCTGCAAACTGAGTTTTCAGTTTATCAAAATACGCATCAGAAACCACAGGATTTTTGAAAAAACTTCCTGCATTTCCTATTTTTTTAGGGTCTGGGAGTTTGCTCTGCCGAATACGGATAACCGCCTGTGACACATCCTGAATCGTTGGATTTTTTATTTCCATTTTCTCCAATTCCGACTGGATGGCTCCATATTCCACCTTCAAAATATGCTCTTTTCTTGTCAGCCTAAATGTAACTTCTAGAATAACATATTTACCTTTTCCCTCTCTCTTAAAAAAAGAATCTCTGTATCCGAACTGGCATTTTTTCTTGTCAAAAACCTCAACTTTCAAAGTACTCAGATTAAGCACTTTACAAGACTCTAAACTATCTTTTATCTCCACTCCATAAGCTCCGATATTCTGGATAGGACAAGTCCCAGCATTCCCTGGAATCAGAGATAAATTCTCCAGCCCTCCATAGTTTTTATCCAAACAAAACTGAACGAACTGATGCCAGTTTTCTCCTGCTTGGGCAGATACCAAAACTTCATTGTCACTGAGGTTTTCTTCCGAAATTCCCTTTAAATTTAGTTTAATCGCAAGTCCTTCAAAATCCTTTGTGAAAAATAAATTACTTCCTCCTCCCAAAAACAAAAGAGGCATCTCCCTAAATTTAGGGTTTTTCAGTAAATCTAATAACTCTGACTCTGTAGAAACCTCAGCAAAATACCGCGAAGAAGCCTCCACACCGAAAGTGTTGTAAGGCTTCAGAGAAACATTTTCTAAAATCTGCATTTTATCGTGCATTGTATTTTTGAAGAGCATCTTTCAGCAGTTCTACACTTCTTCTCAGGTCTTCTTCTTTCAGCACATAGGCTATTCTTATCTGTCTTTTTCCAAGCTCTGGATTAGAATAGAAGCCTCCCGCAGGTGCTACCATAACAGTTTCATTATCAAGAGAATACTCCTCTAAAAGCCACTGTGCAAATTTCTCTGCATCATCTATCGGAAGTTCTGCCACACAGTAGAAAGCACCCTTTGGAGTTGGGCAGATTATACCTGAAATTTCGTTTAGTAATTTTACTAATAGATTTCTTCGTTTAGTGTATTCTTCGCGAACGCTCTCTATGTATTTTTTGTCTTTTTCATGGGCTTTTGCAGCTATTATTTGCCCTAAAAGTACTGGGCTTAGTCTGGCTTGTGCGAATTTCATTGCCGCCGCGCGAATTAGTTTAGAACGAGTAACCATAAATCCAATACGAACTCCACACATAGAATATCTCTTGGATTCAGAATCTATGATGATGCAGTTTTCTGCTATTTCTTGGAATTCCAGCATAGAGACCTGTTTTGCTCCATCATACACATACTCACGATACACCTCATCTGCGATGATGACGATATCATGTTTCAGGGCTATCTGAGCCAGTTTCTGCAATTCTTCCCTCGTATAAAGGTAGCCTGTAGGATTCCCAGGGTTACAGATGAGAATAGCTCTGGTTTTTGGAGTAATTTTTTTCTCAAATTCTTCCATAGACGGCAGGGCAAAACCTGTCTCAATAGAAGACGGAACCGCTACTACTTTTACATTGATATGGTTAGAAAAACCATTGTAATTCGCGTAGTATGGTTCTGGGATAATTATCTCATCACCATCATCACAGAGCGTAGAAAGTGCGATGCTCAGCGCTTCTGAACCACCATTAGTCACGATAAAATTATCCGTTGTCAAATCTGTAAAACCAAGCGAGTGGTAATAAGTTTCCAAAGCCTTTCTGTACTCTATATTTCCCTCAGAAAGAGAGTATTCCAGCACTTTTAAATCAATATGTTTCAGCTCCTCCAAAGCCGTTTGTGGCGTTTCTATATCTGGCTGCCCAATATTGAGATGATAGACTTTTACTCCTTTTTGTTTCGCTTGTAATGCATACGGAACAAGTTTTCTGATTGGTGAAGCAGGCATTTTTTCTGCTCTTTGTGATATTTTTGGCATGATAGATTGTATTTTATGGAACAAATTTACAATTTTATTTCTCTACTATGGCAGAATATTTCCACCTATTTTGATAATATTTTTCTTAATTTTAATGAAACTTATTGTTTTACAAAATTTTGTTTTTTAAAGATGAATTTCCACCTGTTTTTCACTGGTTTTGTCCTGCCAGTAGTTTTTATAAGTTTGGAAGGTATCTTCTACTATTTCATAAAGTTTAAAACAATTTTGTTTCAATTCCTCGAGATGAACCACACGAATGATGATATGCGGCTCTTCTATCCATTCCAAAGACATCATGCAGTCATCCATAGAATCTAGACTCATCCAAAAATAACTCGGAAACTGAAAAACTTCATTCATTTTTCGTAGAAAATACGCTTCTGTCTTTATATTTCGGACATCGATAAAATATTCCAATGTTTGTTTTTGAAAGTCTAATCGTGTTTCGTTCATCTATTTTGATTATTTTTTAGTTAAAAAACTCCCAACAATTTGACAAAAGCCAAATACAAGTGTAAAAATACATTTATTTTAAATAAATTTGCCTTTTTAAATCATATAAAATGACAAAAAAACAAATCTATTTGAGTGTAATTTTCGGAGCTATTTTCATTATAGCTTTATGCGATTTTCTTCCTGGTTTAAAGAAAAAATCCGATTTTGACACTCCAGAAGTCGTTGGTTATCAATATAAAAAAGACTCATCCAAGACAAAAGACCCATACGGCATCGCAGACCAAAAAGGGCGAAACTACATAGAAAAACTTACCGATGAAACCATCGTAATCAACTATGTCAAAAAACACAAAAAACTCCCTGAATACTACATCACCAAAGCAGAAGCCAAAAAACAAGGCTGGAAACCATCCGAAGGAAATCTCTGCGAAGTGCTTCCCAACAGGGCTATCGGTGGAGACCGCTTCAGCAACCGAGAGAAAAAACTTCCCGACCATGGGAAATACTACGAGGCTGACATAAACTACCGCTGTGGTAGAAGAAATGCAGAACGAATAGTTTTCAATAAAGATGGAGAAGTGTGGCTCACTAAAAACCACTATAAAAGTTTTGAAAAACAATAAAATAATTAACTGATAATGAACACGATATACATTGATTTTTCAGAAATTGGCGATATGGAGGATTTCTACGCTCAGCTGAAAGAAAAAATAGAACTTCCTGAGTATTTCGGAGACAATCTAGATGCTCTTTATGACTGTATTTCTGGCGATTTGGAAATGCCTTTACATATAGAATTTGTAAATATGACTGTGGAGCAGTTAGAAATTTTCGAAGACCTTTTGGTGACTTTAGAAGACCTAGTGGAGGAAGTTCCTGACTTTTCTTTTTCCTATTTTCTGGAACAATACGAAGATTAAAAATCTTTTCAAAATAAAAAAACCAGCTTCAAAATCAAGCTGGTTTTTGTTTTTATGCTAATCCAAATTAGTATTCTAATAACACACTTCCCCAAGTAAATCCACTTCCAAAGGCAGCCAAACAAACTAAATCACCTCTCTTCACTTTTCCTTCTGCTATTGCTTCACTCAATGCAATAGGAATAGAAGCCGCTGTGGTATTTCCGTATTTTTGGATATTATTAAATACCTTCTCATCAGGAAGCCCCATTAACTGCTGCACATACTGAGAAATTCTGATATTCGCCTGATGCGGGATAAGCATATCCAAATCTTCTACGTTTTTACCTGCTTTTTTCAAAGATTCAATGATAGTTTCTGGGAAACGGGTAACCGCCTGTTTGAAAACAAAATTCCCATTCATATACGGATATATTTCCTCTGACTTTATGTTTTCTGGCTCTGTAAGAAGTCTGTCTGTCCAGCCCAAATTAGTCCCTGGTAATTTTATCATGAGCTCCTCTGCGTATTTCCCTTCGGAATGCATATTATAAGACAAAATCCCCTGAACACCAGCATCTTCAGAAGCTGAAAGCACTACCGCTCCTGCTCCGTCACCAAAAATCACTGAAACACCTCTTCCTCTATCTGTCATATCTAATGCAACTGACTGAATTTCAGCCCCTACCACTAAAATATTTTTATATTGACCTGCTTTAATGAAAGCATCTGCAACGCTCAGCGCATAAACAAATCCTGAACATTGGTTTCTCACATCCAGCGCCCCTATGGTATCACAGCCCAGCATTTCCTGCAAAACTACACCGCACCCAGGGAAATAATAATCTGGGCTAAGTGTCGCAAAAATAATATAATCTATATCTTTCGCTGTCAGACCAGCTGATTCTAATGCTTTTTCAGAAGCTTTGAAACCATAGAAACTCGTAGTTTCTTGGCTGTCAAATTTACTCGTTCTGTGTCTTCTTTCCTTGATACCTGTACGCTCTGTTATCCACTCATCATTGGTATCCATTATTTTAGCTAAATCATCATTAGTCACCACATTATCTGGAACATAATGACCTATTCCCTTTATAACACTTTTATACATAACAAAATTTATTTAATCAATTTTAATTCGTCAAAACTATGAAATCCATTTAGAAAATCCTTTAAATTCATTCGTTTTTTTCCTTCCAGCTGTAATTCTTCTGGGAAATAAACTCCATTTTTAGCATAGATTTTAAATTCATTTTTAGAAATTTCTATCTCGCCATACTCTTTAGAGTGTTCTATTTTTTGGAATTTTCCTTTAAAAATCTTTAATATTTTCTGCTCGCCACCCACTTCCAAAATAGTAAAAGCAGCAGGATACGGCGACATTCCACGGATAAAGTTATGAATAACTTCCACTTCTTTTTCCCAGTCTATTTTAGTATCTTCTTTGAAAATTTTATAGGCTGTTTTAGGATTTTCTTTCTGATTTTGAGGAATTTCCGTAAGTTTCCCTTCCGCAAGACCATCCAGAGTTTCCACCACTAGTTTCGCGCCTTTCTCTATCAGTCTGTCATGGAGCATTCCCGCATTGTCTTCGGGAAAAATTTCAGTTTCTGCTTGAAGGAGAATATTCCCTTCATCTATTTTTTCATTGATGAAAAATGTAGTGACACCAGACTTTGTCTCACCATTGATAACGGCATAATTTATCGGTGCTGCACCTCTGTAATCTGGTAATAATGAAGCATGTAGATTGAATGTTCCCAGCCTCGGCATGGAGAACAGAACCTTTGGCATCATTCTAAATGCCACCACTACGAAGATATCCGCATTTAGACTTTGTATCTGTGATAGAAACTCCTCATTACGAAGTTTTTCTGGCTGAAACAGCGGTAAACCATGCTCTACGGCATAAGTTTTCACAGGAGACTGATGCACTTTTTGCCCTCGCCCGCTGGCTTTATCTGCTACGGTAACGACTCCTACCACCTCATGCTCAGAGGTATGGATAGCTTCCAGAGAAGCCCTTGCAAAATCAGGCGTTCCGAAGAAAACAACTTTTAGTTTATTCATTGATCATATAAGTTTTGTAGTTCAACATTTTTATTTTCTCTAAATTCAGCAGAGTTATCAGAGTTTCATAGATTTTTTCCTTTTCGTGCCAAAATATTTTTACGCTCAGTTCATCAAAAGTAGCTGGATTTTTGGCTAATATTTCTAAAACCTCATCGGACAAAGTTTTTTCTTTGACTGGATTTCGGGACAGACAAAAACTACATTTTCCGCAGTTCTCCGAGGATTTTTCTCCAAAATAAGTCAAAATCATTCTCATTTTACAGAAATCTTTATCTTGGATAAAGTATTTCATTTCTTCCCATTTTTGGATTTTATTTCTCTGGATTTTCTCAAATAGATTCCAGTATTTTCCTTGTATTTCTCTGCTGTCTCGCGGCCTTAGGAACTTTATGCTGTCGGTGCTTCCATCCACATATTCCAGCCATTCTTTTTTTTGCAATTCCTTTATTCTGTCCTTTATCATCTGCTGACTTACGCCCAGTTTTGCACTCAGGCTTTCTTCACTGAAAGAAACCTTGTGCGTGGCAACTCCAGAAATATTTCTAAGCAGCAATTCTATAAAATACGCATCTTTCGGTGGCAAATCCTCCAATTCTTCAGCAGGGATTTTCAGTTCTATTGTAGAAGGCGATTTATAATTATTCCAAAATATAACTTCCTGATTATGAAGAAATCCCAAAACATTTCTAATCTTAGCAAAGGAAATCTTAGTGAAACTCTGCACTTTCTGTAAATCCAGCTGAAATATCCTCTCCGCAGCCTCCCCATCGGCAATCTGAAATATAGAATAAATGTAAGAGATCACCTTTAGATACTGGGTTTTATCTGGAATCTGTGCAGACAGCACATCATCCATCTCGCCGATTTCCTGCTTGTTCCAAAGCAAAAAAGCATAACTTTCCTGCCCGTCTCGCCCTGCTCTTCCTATTTCTTGATAATAATTTTCAACCGATGAAGAGGGCGAATAATGGATAACAAAACGCACATTATCCTTGTCTATTCCCATCCCAAAAGCATTGGTAGAAATCAAAACAAAATCATTCCTTTCCTGCCATTTTCTCTGTTTCTCGTTTCGCTCCCTTGCCGAGAGCCCTGCATGATAAAAATCTACATTCTGCAGATTGTGTTCTTTTAAAAACGCCGTCAGCTCCTCTGCCTCTCTCCTCGTACGGACATAGACTATTCCAGATATTTTATTGATTTTCAAGAAACTAAGCATTCTTTGGTATTTATCAGAAATCTCTTCATGAAAGATATGAATATTCTCCCTTTTGTAACTTTTCTGAAAAACACGAACCGAAGACAAGCCTAATTTTTCCTTAATATCAAGAACGACCTTGGGCGTTGCAGTGGCTGTAAGAGCCAGACAAGGCAGATTCCCTATCGTTTTTCTAAACTCGCTGATATGCTGATAACTCGGCCTAAAATCCTGCCCCCATTCTGATATACAATGCGCCTCATCCACCGCTATAAAGGAAAGCGAAACATCCAGCATTTTCCTCATAAACAAAGAGTTATGAAGTCGCTCCGGTGAAACATACAGTAGTTTAATTTCGCCTGATATTGCCTTTTCGTAGATTTCTTCCTGCTCTGCTTCATCCAGTTCAGAACTAAGATATTCTGCCTCTATTCCCAAATCTTTCAAATGTGAAACTTGGTCTTTCATCAGGGCTAAAAGCGGCGAAATCACCAGACAAGTCCCCTCTAAAACCAATGCAGGAAGCTGATAGCAGAGAGACTTACCACCGCCTGTAGGAAGCAGCGCCAAGGTATCATTTCGTTCTAAAATAGACAAAATAATATCTTCCTGACTTTCCCTGAAAGTATCATAGCCCCAAAAACTTTTCAAGGTTTTTAGTAGAATGTCTCGTGTTTCGATAGGCATAAATTTATTTTATATCACAAAAATAGCAAAAAAGATAAGTTATATTGTTTTACTAAAAATAAAAATGTGTGCCGAGGAAAAAAATTCTCAGCACACAACGAATAAAATTATATCATCAAACTATATTTCCGAGTCTAGTTCATCTAACAACTTTCTAGAAAATTCTCTATCATACAAATGTTTATGATGTGGAATTTCTAATCTATCACAGCTAAAAACAATCCCCTCATAGGACACTATATCTATGTCTATAATCCTGTCCCTATATTCCCCAAAAAACTTAGAATCATGGATTCTTCCCATTTCGGTTTCTATTTTTTTGATTTTGTCTAAAAGTTTTATGGGTGAATGAGTTGTCTGCATAGACACTGCAATATTACAAAAAACATTATCACTATCATACTCCACTGGCAAAGTTCGTAAAATTTTAGTTTGTTTAATAATCTTTCCTACCCTCTTTTCCAACTCACTGAGAGCCAATAAAATATTATTTTCTGCGTTTCCTAAATTACTTCCTAGTAACAAAACTACATTATACATTACTAACTATTTGTAAATTTGTAAAATTTTAAACTTTATTTTTATTTATGAAAAATTTCATCAAAACTGTTCTTGCAAATGTTGTTGCATTATTCATTGCTGGTATTTTGCTGCCTTTTTTCCTGCTTTTTGTGATTATCATCATCGGAAGCATGTCCAGCGCAGACAAAGATATCAAAATTAAAGAAAACTCGGTTCTTACGATTGATTTTAAATCCAAAGTTGTAGAACACGAGAACGAAAGCGAGTCTTCTATTTTTGAGATAAAAGAAGATGCCGAACTAAAATACCAAGATATCCTCAATGCCATCGAAACCGCGAAAAACGATGATAAAATCAAGGGAATCAGTATAGAACTAGATGACATAGATGCTGGAATTACGCAGATAGATGACATCCGAAAAAGTCTGGAAGATTTTAAAAAAAGTAAAAAATTTGTCTATGCTTATGGGAACAATGTAAGTCAAGCGTCCTACTATCTAGGTTCAGTGGCTGACCAATATTTCCTTAATCCAGTGGGAGGAATAGAGCTGAAAGGACTTTCCACAGAAGTGATTTTCTTAAAGGAATTTGCTGAAAAATACGGAATCAACATCAATGTTATCCGCCATGGAAATTTCAAATCTGCTGTAGAACCTTTCCTCAGAAACGAAATGTCTCCAGAAAACAAAGAGCAGATGACTACCCTTCTAAATGATGCTTGGGGAGAGATTTCCTCTAAAATCATCCAATCTAGAAAACTAGACCCTACGGAATTCAAAACCGTGGTTGATAGTCTATACGCTACAATTCCTGATTTGAGCCTGAAATATAAACTTGCTGACAAATTAGTTCAAAAATCTGAATACGAGGAGATTATAAAAAGCAAACTCAATGTTAGTAAAGATGAAAAACTAAACAAAGTTTCTATCAGAAATTATACTTTCTCCCAAGTAGATACGAAAACAAATGATAATAAAATCGCTGTCCTATACGCCTCTGGAACCATCTACAATGGAAACAGATATAGTGACATCTATTCTGAAAGATACATCCAATACATCAAGGATTTAGCTCAGGATGACAACATCAAAGCTGTGGTTCTCCGCGTGAACTCACCTGGTGGAAGCGCCAATGCTTCTGATGAAATTTTGTATGAACTTCAACAGCTGAAACAAAAGAAACCTCTAATCATTTCATTCGGGGATTATGCTGCTTCTGGCGGATACTACATCTCCATGGCTGGGGACAGGATTTTTGCCCAAAACAACACCATCACGGGTTCTATCGGCGTTTTTGGGGTGATTCCTGATGCTAAAAACCTAGCGAACCGAAATGGTATTTATTCTGATGTGGTTTCTACTAATGCCAATTCTAATATGATGTCGCCTTTTTCGGGGCTTTCATCAGGGACACTTGCCATCACACAGAGAAGCGTAGTAAATACCTACAATCGTTTTGTGCATTTTGTTTCTAAAAATAGAAAGAAAACTTTTGAAGAAATAGATGCTGTAGGAAGCGGAAGAGTTTGGTCTGGAAAAAGAGCCAAAGAAATAGGGCTGGTAGATGAAATAGGCTCACTAAATGATGCTGTAAAATACGCTGCAAACAAAGCAAATATAGCAGAATACGAAGCTGTAAGCTATCCTGCAAAAGTGGATAAATTCGAGCAGATAATGAGCAGCCTGAAACAGGAAAGCATAACTACAAATTATGTAAAATCCCAAATGGGCGAAGAAAACTACCAGCTCTTCAAGATTTTTGCTGACCAAAACTTTAGAAACAGCATACATATGACCATGCCCTACATCATTAGAATTAAATAATAATAAAAAACGGTGCCTGATAATATCAAGCACCGTTTCCATTTACAATAAAGTTTAAAAATAATTAAAATTCTATATCATCTGCTACTCCACCGCCCATTTCTTTTGAGAATTTTTCTGCGTATTCTCTTTGTTTTTGTTCTTGGTAGCGCAGCATTTTTTCGATGTTACCCATATTAGCCATCCATTTCATAGCTACAGACTGAAAATCTCCCAAGGAAATTCCATAATTGTCCTGTATCCACTGAGCGCCATCTAGCCCTGCTTCATATGCCGCCTGACGAGCACCACACAATTCATAGTAGAAAGCTTCATCATT